>JAJQFX010000063.1 GCA_021200895.1 Clostridiales bacterium
CCCCCTATCCCACTGTGGGCTTCGCCTTGTCCCTCAATCAGGTGGTCTATCCCGTTAGAGACGATGTGACTTCTCACTGGTGAGACTGCCGCCCATGGCGGCTGGGAACGATTGCCGTTCCGCCCTGCCGATGGCGGCTGGGAACGATTGCCGTTCCGCCCTGCCGATGGCGGGCAGAACGTGCAATTTTATATTTCAACGGTGGATAACATCTGGCTGTGCGGCTGCGCTGCTCCCCTCAGCCCAGGATTGATTGCGTCCTAAAGTTGATGATATTCTCCTCACCCCTCCCTTATCTGAGGAAGGAACCGTCGCCAGCGCAAAAAACCGCCGCCCCACCGCATTCCAGCGGTGAGGCGGCGTTGCTGCTCTATGCAGTTTTCAATCCGCTTTGACGTCCTCCAGCAGCGGGTCCACCTTCCGGCGTATCTCCCGGCGGGTGCTGACGGCGCTGTACACCACCGCCGCCAGCTCGGCGGCCCACATGGCATACCAGGTATAGGAGATGCCGAACAGCCGGGTGAACAGGTACACCAGCGGCACCAGCAGCACCAGCTGCCGCAGGGCACCGCCCACCATGTTGATGATTCCGTTGCCCAGGCCGGAGGCGAAGTAGCCGCACAGCATGGTCACGGCGGCGCAGACGAAGGTCACAGAAATGATGCGCAGGGCTGGAACGCCGATGGCCAGCATCTCCTCACTGGCGGAGAACAGCCCCAGCAGCTGACGGGGCAGCAACAGGAAAATCACCGTGGCGGCCAGGGCAAAGGCCACCCCCCCCGTGGGGATAATGATTTTCCACACCTCCCGGATGCGCTTGCCGTCCCCCGCACCGTAGTTGTAGCCCACGATGGGAATGACCGCCTGGCCCAGGCCGTTCAGCGGCATCATCAGGAAGCTCTGCAGCTTGTAGTACACCCCGAAGAAGGCCACCGCCGTGGAGGAGACGGCCATCAGCGTGGCGTTGATGGCAAAGGTCATAACGCTGCCAATGGCCTGCATCACCATAGTGGGCAAGCCCACCCGGTAGATGTCGGCCACGTCCTGCCACTCCCAGCGGTACCCTTTCAGGTGGACGTGGATGGTGGGGTTCTTCCAGCGGTTCAGAATCAGCGCTGAGGCCGCGCCCATGCACTGGCCAATGACCGTGGCGATGGCCGCCCCCCGGATGCCCATGGCGGGGCAGCCCAGCAGGCCGAAGATCATGATGGGGTCCAGGATGATGTTGGTACCAGCGCTGATGATCAGGGTGATCATGCTGAGCATGGTATCCCCCACTGCCTGCAACAGCCGCTGGCCGTACATATGGAGGAACATCCCGTGGCAGAACACCACGCAGACCCCCATATACTCCTTACACAGTTCCTGCAACTCCGGGTCGCTGGTCATGGCCGCCGCGATGGGGTCAGAGAAGAAAACGCCCACCACCGTAAAAAACAGACGCCGTCGCCAGCATTAGAATCATGCCGGTGGTGGCCGCCCGGCAGGCCTCCTCCGGCTTCCCCTTGCCCAGCTTCTGGGAAAGCAGGGCGTTCAGCCCCACGCTGGTGCCCACGGATGCCGCTACCATCAGGAACTGCACCGCGTACACCAGCGAGGTGGCGGTCAGGGCGTTTTCGCTGAGCCGGGCCACGAAGATGCCGTCCACAATGTTGTACAGCGACTGAATCAGCAGCGACATCATCAGCGGCACCGACATCTCCAGCAGCAGCTTTTTCATGGGCATAGTTGCCATTTTGTTTTGTTCCATACACAAACCTCCAATTAACAAGGTACCTTGTTTTTGTCATCTTTATCATGCCCCGCCCGCCGGGGAAAGTCCAACACGAAAGGCACCGGGCAGTACAGGATTTTTCCTGTTGCAAACCGCTCCCGCTGTGCTATAATGAGGGCAAGGAATCTGTTCTATTGCCAGGCGGTGGAAGGAGGAGCGCATGAACTTTCAGAATATCGAATACTTTCTCGCGGTGGTGGAGTATCGGAACTTCACCAAGGCGGCGCAGAGCCTGTACATCTCCCAGCAGTCCCTCAGCGAGAACATCCGGCGGCTGGAGGAGGAAATCGGCACCCCCCTGCTGAACCGGGGCCGCACCCTGACGCTGACCCCGGCGGGGGAGTGCTTCGTCAGCGGCGGGCGGAAAATCCTGAACACTCAGGACAAGATGCTCCGTGAAATCGCCGCCGTCAGCAACACCTGCCGCAGCACCATCGTGCTGGGCGTGCAGCCCTTTGATATGCCCCCTTTCCTGCCGGAGGCCATCAGCCGGTTTACGAAGCAGTACCCGGAATGCGAGGTGTCCGTGGCTCCGGCTCACTCCACCGAGGTGGCCGACCTGACCTTCCACGGCGGGCCGGTGGAGAAGGGCATGGAGGCCATCCCCCTCATCACCGGCGACCCCTACGCCGTGGTGGTGAACCGGGCCCTGGCCCGGCAGGTGTTCGGCGGGGACTGGGGGGCTGTGGAGGCCCAGCTGTTGGCGGAAGGGCGGCTGGCCGCCCTCCAGAGGCTGCCCTTCCTGCTGCTCTGCGAGAATAAGCGGCTCCACCCCACCCTGGAGTCGCTGTTCCAGGCGGCGGGCTTCACCCCGGTGGAGGCGTTCAAGTCGGAGGACGCCGGGCTGCTGGTCTCCCTGTGCAGCACGGGAACCGGAGGGTTCCTGGGGCCGGAGGACTATTGCAGGCAGCGGTTCGGCGCGCTGCTGAACCCGGAGGTGGGGGCGCTGCGGTGCTATCCCCTCCGGGATGTGGAGCCCACCGACCTCTCCGTCGTCTACCCCAAGGGGAAGCACCTGAACCAGGCGGAGAAGCGGTTCGTGGACGTGCTGCGCCAGGTGGTGGCGGAAGAAGCGTAAAGCAAACCCCCTGGCAGCGGGAAAACACCCGCTGTCAGGGGGTCATTTTGGCTTTTGGGGGAAACGTTCAACCTTTCAGCACCCTGTCCAGGAAGTCCAGGCAGGTATCCGCCACCCAGGGCTCATGGTACCAGGGGTCGCCGTGGTGGAGTTTGCCCTCGGCAATATGCAGTTCCGCCCGCGCGGAACCGGCCCGCTCCACGATGGTGTTGTAGAAGCGAATGGACTGCTCCACCGGCACCACCTGGTCGGCGGAGCCGTGGAAGATGCACACCGGCGGCACATCCTCCGTCACATAGGTGCAGGGGCAGGCCAGCTGCACCAGTTCCGGAATCTCCGGCAGCGCCCGGCCCAGGAAGCGGGACTCCGGGGAGTCGGGCAGGTCGTGGTCCGGCGTGCCCAGGCCGCTCTGGCGGAAGGCTCTGTCCATCTCCAGGAAGCCGCCGCAGGGGCCGCACCAGTCCACCACGGCCTGCACGGCGCTGCTATAATCGGGGTTGCCCTGGGAGAAGTCCTCAAAGGCGGGGTTGCCCGCCGTGACCCCCACCATGGAGGCCAGCCAGCCGCCGGAGGAGGGGCCCCAGGTGGCAAACCGCTCCGTATCCAGTCCGAACTCCTCTGCGTGAGCGCGGAGGTAGCGGACGGCGGCCTTGGCGTCGTACAGCTGGGCGGGGAAGAAGGCCTCCCGGCTGCGGCGGTACTGGATGCTGGCCACCGCGTAGCCCCGCTCCAAACCCCGGAGCATGGGCTCGGCGTTGTTCTCCCGCTGGTCGCCGTTGGCGAACGCGCCGCCGTGGGTGTGGATGATGACGGGATAGGGCTTATCGCTGGGCTCGTTGGGGAGGTACAGGTCCAGAATCTGCATGGGGGAGTCGTCGCAGTAGTGCAGGTCGAGGTACTTGTGCTGGATGCTGTCCAGCAGCGCCTGGCTCAGCGGGTGAAATTGCCGCGGCATACGCTTTGCCTCCTTCCGGACGAATCAGTCCGCGTCGTTGGGCTTGTTGTGGTAGGTGTCATACAGGTCATCAATGTAGTCCCCCAGGTGCTGCCACTCCAGCAGGGTGTGGTAGGCTACCTTGCGGAGATAGGCCTCGTCACAGGGGGTCTTTTCGATGCGCTCGATTTTGCCGTCCTTGCCGGGACGCCAGCCGATCCACTCGCAGCTCCGGCGCTCAAAGCCGCCGTCGGGGCAGGGCCGAATCTGGCCCAGGGTCAGGTGGGCGCCCTCAAAGTCGAAGGATTCCCAGTCGCCGCTCAGGGGGCAGGCGATGCCGGAGGCTTCGATTTCGTCGATTTTCTCCTGGGTCAGGCCGTACTCCTTCAGGTCGTAGGCGTGGCGGAGGGTGTCATACTTCCGGTCGCCCTCGCCCATGTCCAGGCTCTCGGTGGTGAAGATGCCCTCGCTCTTGTCCCTCCAGTTGACGAAGTAGTGGTTCCAGTGGTCGGCGGGGTTCCAAATCTTATAGCGCAGGTTGCCGGTGCCCTCGGGCTGGCTCTTGCAGTGGAAGTTCAGCCAGTTCAGATACCAGAACACCTTCTTCACGTCCAAATCCTTGGGGAACTTCATGTAGGTGGCGATGTAGCCGCTGCCGTCGGCGAACATACAGTAGGCGTTCTCATGCTCCAGGTACTGACCCTTGGGCTGGAGCCAGTCCAGGAAGTTCTCCGGCTGGATGGCCTCGGAGGGGTCGATGGGGTCGCCGAAAATCACGTCCTTGACCTCCTGGGGCAGGTCGCGGACGGGGTAACCGTAGTAGAAGCGGGCTAGAGGCATCTGCTGCTCGGCCAGGGACAGTTCAGGCAGTTTGTTATACATATAATAAAATTCCATCCTTTCGTATTGTCCGGGGCTTGGGGCCGCCCCGGTGTTATCCTGTGCAGCGTGGGCGCTACTTCCTCTGCCTTTATCATAAGCCGGAACGGCCCACAAGTCCAACACGAAACGTCCTATGCTACACAGGAAAAATCCTGTGTGGCGCGGCAGCTTTCCGCGCTGCCGCCGCCGTTTGCCGCGTCACCCTTACAAATGTTCCATTGTTCAATCGAACATCTGTTTGACTTCCCGCCTGCCTCATGCTATAATGAGGCGACCCCATAGGGAATGGAGGTGGGCCGCTGTGGACAGAGTCATTTTGCACTGCGATATGAATTCCTTTTTCGCCTCTGTGGAGCTGTTGGAGCATCCGGAGCTACAGGACAAGCCGGTGGCTGTCTGCGGCGACCCGGACGCCCGCCACGGCATCATTCTGGCGAAGAACGAGACCGCCAAGCAGTATCGCGTCCAGACCGCCGAGACCATCTGGCAGGCCAGGAAGAAATGTCCTGACCTGGTGCTGCTCCCCGCTCACCACAGCAAGTATCGCGCCGCCTCCCGGCGCATCAACGCCATCTATGACTGCTACACCGACCTGGTGGAGCCGTTCTCCATTGACGAAAGCTGGCTGGATGTCACCGGCAGCCTGCACCTGTTCCACATGATGCCGAAGGAACTGGGGGACGAAATTCGCCTCCGGGTGCAGCGGGAAACGGGCCTGACCTGCTCCGTGGGGGTCAGCTTCAATAAAGTATTCGCCAAGCTGGGCAGCGACTATCAGAAGCCCAACGCCACCACCGTCATCAGCCGGGAGAACTTCCGGCAAATCGTCTGGCCCCTGCCCGTCACCGACCTGCTGTTCGTAGGCAGCGCCGCAGCCACCGTGCTGCGCCGGTACGGCATCGAGACCATCGGCCAGCTGGCCGCCGCCGACCCGGAGGCGCTGGTGACCTGCCTGGGGAAGCTGGGGGGCCAGCTCTCCACCTACGCCAGAGGGGAGGACGCCAGCCCTGTGGTGCCGGTTCGGGACGCCCCGCCCCCTAAGAGCGTGGGCAACGGCCTGACCTTCCCCCGGAACCTGGTGGGGCTGGAGGAGGTGCGCACCGGGCTGGAGCTGCTCAGCGACAGCGTAGCCACCCGCCTGCGGCAGCTGGACAGGAAGTGTACCACCGTCCAGGTCACCATCCGCGACCCCAACTTCAGAACCATCCAGCGGCAAAAGGCGTTGAGCGCCCCCACCTGCCTGTCCCGGGAGCTGACCGCCGCCGCCCTGGAGCTGGTGCGGCGGAGCTGGAACCTGTCCGTCCCCATCCGGATGCTGACGGTGACGGGGCTGGGGCTGGTATCTGAGGAGGACGCGGCGGAGCAACTGGACCTGTTCGCCCCAAACAGCACCGAGAAGCGGGACAAGCTGGAGGCGTTGGAGCGGACGATGGACAGTATCCGCACCCGATACGGCAAGGACGCCATCCAGCTTGGCTCCCTGTCCTCTTCCCAAATCAAGGGTGAGGGCAAGCCTGAATAGCAGAGAGAAAGAGAGGATACATTATGAAACGGAAGTTGATTTGCCTGCTTTTGGCCGTTACGCTGCTGCTCTCCGGCTGCTCTGCGGGGGCAGCCCAGAGCGCTGCCTCTGAGGTGGAGGCTGCGTCGGCCAGCGCTTCCCTTGCCGCAGAATCGGAAGCGTCCGGCAGCGCTGAACCCGCGCCGGAGGAAAGTGCCCCCGCACCGGAGGAAAGCGCCGACCCTGACGGGTCGGAAAGCGCGTCCGCCGTGCTGCCGGAGCAGACGGAGGCCGCTTCCTCTGACCTCGCCCCGGAGGAGGCGGCAGATTCCTCCGACCTGACGCCGGAGGAGGAGGCGGAGCCGCTGGTCTTTACTGAGGTGTCCGAAACGGTGTGGGCCACCGCCAACGTGAATATCCGCACTGGCCCCAGCACCGAGACGGACATTGTGGCCGTGCTGTCCGCCGGGAACTCCGTCACCCGAACCGGGTATCAGGAATCCTGGAGCCAGGTAGACTATGAGGGGACGGTCTGCTATATCAGCACCGCCTACCTGACCACCGAGGAGCCGGTGCAGCCCACGGAGACAACAGCCACCGGCCACATCGTCGCCATCGACCCGGGCCACCAGGCCAAGGGCAACAGCGACCTGGAGCCCATCGGCCCCGGCGCGACGGAGCAAAAGGCCAAGGCGTCCACCGGCACCAGCGGCGTCAGCACCGGCGTGGCGGAGTCCACCCTGACGCTGACCGTGTCTCTCCAGCTGCGGGACGCCCTGGAGGCGGAGGGCTACCAGGTGGTGATGACCCGGGAAAGCCAGGACGTAAATATCAGCAACGCGGAGCGGGCGCAAATCGCCACCGACGCTGGGGCGGAAATTTTCATCCGCATCCACGCCAACGGCTCGGAAAAGTCCTCCGCCAACGGCATCGTGACCCTGTCCCCCTCCAGCGCCAACCCCTATGTCAGCAGCCTGTATGAGGACAGCTACCGCCTGTCCAAGCTGCTGGTAAACGAATTGTGCGCCGCCACCGGGGCGAAAAATCTGGGCGTCCAGACCTCGGACACCATGAGCGGCATCAACTGGAGCACCATGCCCGTCTCCATCGTGGAACTGGGCTTTATGACGAACCCCACTGAGGACGAGCTGTTAAACAGCGCCGACTACCAGGCCAAGCTGGTGGAGGGCATGGTCAACGCGGTGAACGCCTACTTTGGGGCGTGACTTATCCAAACAGAATGGAGTTATCAATTTGAAGCGACTAGTTACCGTTCTTCTGGCGCTGTTCCTGCTGCTCTCCGCCGCCGGCTGTTCCGCCGGGGAGACAAATGTGGACGCGGAGGGGCTGACCGTGACCTGCACCACCTACCCGGTGTACCTGATGGCCCAGGCCGTCACCGAAGGGACGGAGAGCATCACCCTGACCCTGATGATTCAGCAGGAAATCAGCTGCCTGCACAACTACACCCTGACCATCAACGATATGAAGAAGGTAGAGGGAGCCGACCTGATTGCCGTCAGCGGCGCTGGGCTGGAGGAGTTTCTGTCCGATGCCCTGGAGGGGCGGAACACGGTGGACTGCTCCGAAGGAGTTTCTCTGCTGTGGAACGAGGAGGAGGGGGAGGACGACCCCCACTACTGGCTCTCCCCCGCCAACGCCGCCCGGATGGCCCGGAACCTGGCGGAGGCTTTCGGGGCCATCGACCCGGACAACAGCGCCCGGTATCAGGCCAATGCGGAAGCGGCGGCGGAGGAACTGGCCGCCTTCCAGACTGAACTGGCGGACAGCATCCCGGCGGACTGCCCCAGAGAGCTCATCACCTTCCACGACGGCTTTGCCTACTTCGCGGAGGCCTTCGGCTTCACCATCGTGGCCGCCGTAGAGGAGGAAGAGGGGGCCGAAGCCTCCGCCCGGCGCATCTCCGAGCTGGTGGCGTTCATTGACCAGTACAGCCTCCCCGCCGTCTTTGTGGAGGCCAACGGCTCGGACACCACCGCCCAGTGCCTTGCCGCAGAGCGGGGCTGCGCCATCGGCGTGCTGAACATGGGCATGAGTGCCGGGGACGGCGCGGAAACCGGCCTTGCCGCCTACGAAGCCCTGCTGCAAGGCAATATCACCGCGATTCTGGAGGCGTATCTATGAGAAAACCCAAGCATATTTCTGTCCCCCAGGCGGACGCCTGCTCCGGCAGCTGCTGCCTGCGGGTGGAGAACCTCTCCGTCACCCTGGACGAGGAGCGTATCCTGGAGAACGTCAGCTTTCATATGCACTGCGGGGAGCTGATTGCCCTCATCGGCCCCAACGGGGCGGGGAAAAGCTCCCTGTTCAAATCCATCCTGGGGCAAATGCCCCATACCGGCAGCATCACCTTCCACACCGCCCAGGGGGCCCACATCAAGCCCCGCATCGGCTACGTCCCCCAAAGCCCCGCCTTTGACAAGGGCGACCCGGTCAGCGTGCTGGATTTGTTCATCTGCGCCAGTTCCAAGTGGCCGGTCTTTCTGCCGGTACCCCATTCCCTGCGGGAGCAGGTGCGGGCCTGCCTGGCCCGGGTGAACGGGGAGGCGCTGATTGATAAGCCGGTGGGCAGCCTCTCCGGCGGCGAATTGCAGCGGGTGCTGCTGGCCATGGCCCTGGAGCCGCTGCCCAACATCTTGATTCTGGACGAACCCATGAGCGGCGTGGACATGGAGGGGGAGCAGCAGCTCTTCCTCCTGCTGGATGACATCCGCACCCGCTATGACCTGTCCATCCTCCTCTCCACCCACGACTTTGGCACCCTCCACCTGATGGACAAGGTGCTACTGCTGCAAAAGCAGCTGCTGAAATCGGGAACGCCTCAGGAGGTCATGGCCTCCCCGGAGTTCCAGGCCCTGTTCAGCGTCAACATTCGGAATGGGGGTGGGGAAGGATGAACCTCTGGTATGGGCTGGTAGACCTGCTGCCCTTTGAGTGGGCGGAGCCAGGCAGTATGTACTTTATGAAGAACGCCCTCCTGGCCATTCTGGTCATCTCCCCCCTGTTCGCGCTGCTGAGCACCATGGTAGTGGAGCATCGGATGGCCTTCTTCTCCGACGCCCTGGGCCACTCTGCCTTCACCGGCATCGCCATCGGCGCACTCTGCGGCCTGGCGGACAGCACCTGGTGCGCGGTGGCGCTGTCCGTGGTCTTTGCCCTGCTGTTCACTCTGGTGCAGCAGAAGAGCAAGATGGCCAGCGACACGGTCATCGGCGTCTTTTCCTCCACCGCCATCGCCCTGGGCATCTTCATCTCCACCCTGGGCGGCGGCAGCTTCACCAAGTTCAACAGCCTGCTGATTGGCGACATTCTCTCCGTTTCCCCTGGGAAAATCGGCCTGCTGGCGGTGATTTTGGCGCTGGTGGCGGTGCTGTGGGTGGTGAAGCTGAACGAGCTGACCCTGTCCGCCGTCCACCCGGAGCTGGCGGAGAGCCGGGGCGTCCGCACCGGATTGCTGGAGGCCCTCTTTAACTGCGCCGTGGCCGTGGTAGTCACCCTCACCATGACCTGGGTGGGGCTGCTGGTCATCAACTCGCTGCTGGTGCTGCCCGGCGCGGCGGCCCGGAACCTGGGGCGCAATATGCGGCAGTACACCCTCCTCTCCCTGCTGGGAGGGCTGGTCTGCGGCATCGGCGGCCTGATGGTCAGCTACTATGTGGGCACCTCCACCGGGGCCAGCATCACACTGCTGCTGGCGGCCTGGTTCTTCGTGAGCTTCGCCCTGAGACGGGTGAAGCGATAACACAAAAGCGCCTCCTGCCGGGGCCGGTACCCCGCAGGAGGCGCTGCTGTTTTCAGAGCGCGGACAGCGTGCAATCCAAAGGCTGTGGAACCATCTCGGCGGGAGGGATTTCGCCGGTTTCGATGGCGTTCCCCGCATTTTTTCAGCGGGGAACCGGGGTGTTTTGTGCAGGAAGGCTTGCAGAGGCGCGCCGCTGTCCCCATCTGCCGGACACTGTGTCATGGGCCTGTCAAATCGGCCAATCAAAATCGGAAGGGATGAACGCGATGGCAAGACCAATCCGCACCTCCGCGAAAGCGGTCATCATTCAAAACGGCAAATTGCTTGCAACCAAATTGAGCAACGGCAAAGAGGAATGGTACAGCCTGCCCGGCGGCGGTCAGGGCAGCGGGGAAACGCTGCCCCAGACGGTGGAACGGGAGGTAACGGAGGAGACCGGAATGGCCGTCCGCTGCAAGGAGTTGCTTTTTGTGATAGAAGGGGTTCACGGCGAACCGTTTCATAGGATAGACCTGGTCTTTTCCTGCGATTACCTGGGCAACGCGGCCGACGCAGCCCTTCACAGCGATACGAACCAAATTGGATTTGATTGGTTGGATGTGTCGCTGCTCAACAAATTGCCGCTCTATCCCTCCAGGCTCCGCCGCCCTATCATGGACTTTTATGAGGGCAAGGACTACACGCGGTATCTTGGGAATGAGGAAATCGGCGACCCGGAGTGCTTGGAATAGGCTGACGACGTTTTACCTGTCAGGGGTGTCATAGGTATCCAAAAAGCTGTGTACCCCGTCCGCGTCCTTATAGGCCAGGACGGTGTTCAGGTTCACGTTCTCCAGGGCGTGGAAGATGTTGTACTCCACCTGGGGATTCTTCTCTTTCAGGGTACGGATGAGTTCCTTCGTCTCCAACCGCTTGGAGGCGCTGTCCCCGGTGCCCCGGACGCTGCACGTCTCAGTGAACTTGCAGGCGCACTGGAGGAAGTGGAGGCCGTTGTAGTCCCGCCAGCGCTTGATGTCCTCCTCCCGAATCAGGTACATGGGGCGGATCAGTTCCATCCCCGGATGGTTGGTGCTGTGGAGCTTGGGCATCATGGTCTGCACCTGACCGCCGAACAGCATCCCCATCAGGTTGGTTTCAATCACGTCGTCAAAGTGGTGACCCAGGGCGATTTTGTTGCAGCCCAGCTTCTGGGCCTCCTTATAGAGGTACCCCCGGCGCATCCTGGCGCACAGGTAACAGGGGGACTTCTCCACATGGAACACGGAGTCGAAGATGTCCGATTCAAACACATGGATGGGCACCGACAGCATCCGGGCGTTCCGCTCGATGATTTCCCGGTTGGCGGGGCTGTAGCCCGGGTCCATGACCAGGTACTCCACCTCAAAGGGGAATTTGTTGTGCAGCTTTAATTCCTGGAACAGCTTGGCCATCAGCATGGAGTCCTTG
>JAJQFX010000190.1 GCA_021200895.1 Clostridiales bacterium
AGAGCGGCGGCACGCCCCGCTATATGGCCTCCCCGGACATCAACACCGAGGACTTCATGGCGGCGGTGGACTTCCTCTCCGTCCAGGACAACGTTGACCCGGAGCGCATCGGCATCATCGGCATCTGCGGCTGGGGCGGCATGGCCCTGAACGCAGCGGCGCTGGACACCCGCATCAAAGTCACCGTCTCCTCCACCATGTACGACATGACCCGCGTCAACGCCAACGGCTACTTTGACAGCGAGGACAGCGAGGAGGCCCGCTATGAAAAGCGCAAGGCCCTCTGCGCCCAGCGCACCGCCGATTACAGGAGCGGCGCCTACGCCCTGGGCGGCGGCGTGGTGGATCCCCTGCCGGAGGACGCCCCCTTTTTCGTGAAGGACTACTATGATTATTACAAGACGAAGCGGGGCTATCATCCCCGCAGCCTGAACTCCAACGGCGGCTGGAACGTGACAGGCTGCCAGTCCTTTATGAATATGCCCATCTTGCAGTACAGCCAGGAGATACGCTCCGCCGTCCTGGTCATCCACGGGGAAAAGGCCCATTCCTGCTATTTCAGCCGGGACGCCTTCCGGAAGCTGACCGGCGACAATAAGGAGCTGCTCATCATCCCCGGCGCGGTGCATACCGACCTGTATGACCGGATGGATGTGATTCCCTTCGATAAAATCGAAGCGTTTCTGCGGGAGTATATGGGCTGAGCACGCAGCGTAAACTCCATGAGAAACGGGCTGTCGAGGTCTGAGAAAGACTTCGACAGCCCGCTTTTTGCTGCGCCGCTGGATGTACCCTAGGAGGGGCAGCCCTGCGGCGTGCAAAGCTGCGCCAAAGGAACTGTATCCCATCGGCAGAGGCTCCCTGAACGATGGGATTTTTCGCGCACATCAGCATAAATCCGCCGAACAGGCGGCAAAGTTATCCTGTAAAATAAAATGGGCGCCGAAATATGAAATCGTCCGGTTCGAGGCGACCCTTTTCGCGACCGCGACGGAAGGAGCAAAGGATGCAAAAGGTATATGGATATGTGCGCGTCAGCGCCAAAGACCAGAATGAGGACAGGCAGATGATTGCCATGCGCGAGGCGAACGTGCCAGAGAAAAACATCGTTGTGGAGAAGATGTCAGGAGCGGATTTTGAGCGACCAAAGTACCTGCGGCTGACGCGGCGGATGAAGCGAAACGACATCCTCTATATCAAAAGCATCGACAGGCTTGGACGGAACTACGCTGAGATTCAGGAGCAGTGGCGATTCCTGACGAAGGAGAAGGGGGCCGACATCGTGGTTTTGGATATGCCCATCCTGGACACGAGAATCGGCAGAGACCTTCTCGGCACCTTCGTCTCCGACTTGATTTTGCAGGTGCTTTCCTTTGTGGCGGAAAATGAGCGCACCAACATCCGTCAGCGGCAGGCGGAGGGAATCGCGGCGGCAAAAGAAAAAGGCGTTCACTGCGGACGCCCGTTTCATGTATTGCCGGAGAACTTTGAAGAGGTCTGCCTTCGCTGGAAGGCGGGAGAGCTGACAGCCACCGCCGCGGCGCAGGCGTGTGGCATGAGCAGGACTACCTTCTCACGCCGTGCGAATGGGGTAAAAAAGTAAGCTGCAAAGCGTATTCACAGCGATAGGGTTGCGCACTTCGTGTGCCTACGAGGTATGCATTATGAGCGCCCGTAAGGTATACCTTATGGACACACGCGCTTCTGTGCCTGATTACATCCATTATACCCAGTCATTTCCCCGTTTTCAATAGGCAAATTGTAAACCTTCACCGAACCCGCCCAAAAACCTGAACGAACGGAGAGACGCCCGCAAGGTATACCTTGCGGGCGTCTCGGCTTCACAGGGTGGGAAGAGGTGGCGGCGTATGCCAGCGGCAGGCAAAATCGATAAAATCAAGCCGGGCAGGCGGTTTGATAGGCTGACGGTGATGTACGATACTGGCAAAACAGCCGGGCGATATACGCTTTGGCACTGCAAATGTGACTGCGGCGGGGAGATAGAGGTCAGCACGCGGGAGCTAAAGCGGGAAGGCCCCCATAACTGCGGCTGCGTTGCCCGCATCAAGCCTGGGACGCGCGATTTGACCGGGATGCGGTTCGGAAAGCTGGTGGCCCTCTATCCCACCGAGGAACGGGCGGATCAGGGCAGCGTGGTCTGGCATTGTAACTGCGACAGCGGCAACGAATGTGACGTATCTTCCAGGCGATTGACGCGGGGCAAGGCACGCTCCTGCGGCTGCCTGTCTCACCCACCGCTGAAAGACTATGTCGGGAAAACCTTTGGACGCTGGACAGTGGTGGAGTACGCCGGAACGGCCAGGGATTTGGGGCTGGTGGGCACAAAAAATTATTGGAAGTGCCGATGCTCCTGTGGAAAGGAAGGCGTCATCGGGCAGACGGAATTGCAGAACGGCGAGTCCCAGAGCTGCGGCTGCCTGCAAAAGGAGCGCTGCCTGGAGAGCCTGAAGCTGGTGGACGATACCTCCATCGTGCGCCTGGAAACCAGCCAAACGAAGCTCCGCTCCGATAATGCCAGCGGAAAAACCGGCGTTTGCTTTATCACGCGGGAACAGAAATGGGCGGCGTACATCACGTTGCAGAAAAAGCGGTATTGGATAGGTCTGTATAAGAGCAAGGAAGAGGCCATCCAGGCCCGCACCAAGGCGGAGGAACTGCACGAGGACTTCATTGACTGGTACTATCAGGAGTATCTTCCTGCGCAGCAGCAGGCCACTGATGCGGATTGACCGCCGGGGGCGGGGCGCAGAGGGCTGCGTCATACCCCACTGAAAAAACAGGCATCCGGCACAGGCGATAAACCGCCCAATGCCAGCTGCCTGTTTTGCGTCATGGAGAGGTGCCTGCCGGTGAACCGGCAGGCCCTCTTAAAATCTGCTTACTCCACCCGGATCAGGAACTTCAGCTCATAGTCCTGATTGGCGGGATACTGGAACTCCGGAGCCACGGCGGGGCCGCAGCTGCCGGTGCCGATGCCCTGCTGGAAGGCCTGGATGGTGACATAGGTACCGGTGGTGCGCTCGTCCTTCTGGTGGCGCATGGTCATCAGCTCCCGGTCACTGTAGGGCTTGACGCCCAGTTCGAAGGGCTGCTCCAGAGCCTGGAAGGTGACCCGGCACGTTCCGTCGGAGACGGTGGCCGTCGTGCAGTCGCACCGGTTGCCGCTCTCCTGGGGACGGATGTTCGGCTCGGTCATGTCGGAGACGGCGCAGGAGACGGGGGCGATGGGGAACTGCTCCTTCATGTCGGCATAGGACTCACCCGTGCGGCCCACATAGTCCACCCTGTCAAAGCTGCTATCCAGCCGGAAGCTCTTGCCGAAGCGGGGGACGATGCCTCTGCCGGAGGTGCAATGGAGTTTGCTGGTCACCAGGATGCCCTCTGCCGTTCCCTCATAGGTGTCGGTAACGGTGAACTTGTTTTTCTTGTTGCTGACCTTGGTGACTACCTGGAAGCCGTTGTCCGTCTGTTCTACAGAGACATTTTCCTCGGTCTGGGCGCAGTAGGGGGCCATGGTGTTGCGGTAGAGGGGGTCGGTGTCATTGTCCGTTCCCACCCGGAACAGGATGGTGGACGGGTCAGCCGCCGTCAGCGTCTGGCCGCCGGGGAGCGTCAGCGTCAGGCCGCCGCCTGCCACCTTAGCCCCTGCGGGCAGACCGCACCGCAGGGCCGGAGCCTTGGGAAGCTGCCGCGCCGCGACGACTTCTTCCTCCGCCACCTGGCGGCCCGTCCTGGTGTCGATAGTGACAACTGTAGCACGGGCCTCGCCGTCCGTGACCTTCCCCGGCGCGACCTGAACGGTGGCCTTGCTCAGCGGGGCCACCTCTGGGATGACCGTCTGGCTGCTGCCGTCATTCCAGCGGAACTCCAGCTGGTAGCGCCGCCCATCGGAGAAGGCGGTGGTGTTGAACAGCTCGTAGGTGTTGCCGGAGACGTGGGTCACCCGGATGGGGCGATAGATGAACCGGGTGATATGCGCCCCCGTGGAGGGCCGACGGTCAGGGTAGAAGATGCCATCCACGCAGAAGTTCTTGTCATGCTCCCACTCGCCATGGTCGCCGCCATAGGTGTAGCTGCCGTCCTCGTGGAGGATGGCGTGGTCTACCATCTCCCACACGCAGCCGCCCATCAGGCTGTCATAGTTGTAAATCTCCTGCCAGTAGGCCTCCATATTGCCGGGGCCAACGCCCATGGCGTGGGCGTACTCGCAGAGGAAGTAGGGCCGGTCATTCAGGGGCTTCTGCTTCCGCTGCTTTTCCCCTACGTCGTGTACCATCTTCACGGAGGGGTACATCTCGCTGCCCACATCGTAGGCGATGCGCTTGCAGTGGACGGCGCTTTCATAGTGGACGGGGAGGGTAGAGTGGGCCTTCAGGTAGTCGTACATGGCGTCGGTGTTGGCGTAGCCGCCCGCCTCGTTGCCCAGGCTCCACATGATGATGGCGGTGTTGCTGTGTACCTTGTCCCGCTGATAGAGCCGGGTGATGCGATCCAGGTAGTGGGCCTGCCACTTGGGGTCGTGGCTGATGGAGTTATAGGTGGGGGGCAGCTGGTGGGCAAAGGTGCCGTGGGTCTCCAGGTCGTTCTCGTCCACGATGTAGATGCCCTGCTCGTCCGCCAGTTCCAGCAACAGGGGGTCGGGGGGATAGTGGGAGGTGCGGATGGTGTCGATGTTGAAGTCCTTGCAGACCTGGATGTCCCGTTCGATTTCGTCCGGCGTCATGGTGTAGCCGTTGGTGGGGCTGGTGTCGTGATGGTTTACCCCGTGGAACTTGATTTTCCGCCCGTTGACCAGGAACACGTCGTCCTGAATCTCCACCGTCTTAAAGCCGATGCGCTCCTTCACGCAGCCGGAGGCGGTCTCATAGTACAGGTCATACAGCACCGGCGCCTCGGCATTCCACTCCGTCACCTGCAAATCCTCGAAGGTCACAGAGGCCTTTTTCCCCTTGGCCTGGACGGTGGCCGTCCGGGTGACCCCCGGCCCCTCCAGGGTAAAGGTCACATCGGTATCCGACAGGGTCTCCGCCGACAGGGTCAGGGTGTAGCTGTCCCCCTGCTTCTCCGTTCGGGCGTCGATGTCCCACAGGTCGGTGGGGTCGCTGATGCGGAGCAGCACGTCCCGGAAAATGCCGTTGTTGCGGAACATATCCTGGCCTTCCAGATAGGTGCCGTTGCACCAGCGGTGTACCACGGCGACCAGCTCGTTCTCTCCCGCGTTCAGTTTCCCGGTCAGGTCAAACTCCGCAATATTGTGAGCCCCCTCGGAGTAGCCCACGAACGCCCCGTTCAGGTAGAGATCCAGGCAGGAGGCTACCCCCAGGAAGGAGATGACATAGTGCTTCTTCGGGTCCTCCACCGTGATGGCGCGGCGGTAGACGCCTACGAAGTTGTACGCCTCCCCCGGATCCTTATAGCGGAGACTGATGCCCTGGTCGCAGCCCGTCCAGGAGAACACCTTCCCCGCCTTCTCTGTGGTGGGGATGACCGGGGGCTTGTAGGGGAACTGATAGCGGATGTTGACGTAGAAGGGCCTGTCGTACCCCCGGAACTGCCAGCAGGCAGGAACGTCCATGGTGTCGAAGGGCACCTTATCGGTGTCCAGCGTCTCCGGCAGCTCCTTCGGACGGGGATAGAACTTGAAGTCCCATGTTCCGTTCAGACACTGCACCTTGGGGGAGGCGTATCGCTTCTCTTTGGGCGCGACGGCGTCGGCGCTCCCGCGGTCAGGATAGGGGGTGAAATAGCTGCGGCCGGGCAGCTTGTTCACCGCAAAGGTCTCAAAGGTGCAGTAATTGGCGTTGTTGATTTGGTATCGCATGACAATCCTCCTCTTTGTTGTCCAATATGGCTGTCCTTATTGTAGCAAAGTACAGAAAATTTGACAAGCGTTTTTGCATAATTGGTTGATAATTTGGCATAAATTGTACCCTGCCGGAACACGCGCAGCAGCCCGAACCGATAGGGCTCGGGCTGCTGTGACAGATAGCGCCGGGCAGCGGCAGGGCAAGTCATCAGCCGGCAGCAGAGGTCAGGTGCCGCAGTGCCCGTGCTGACACTGGTGGCCGTCCCCGTGGGAATGGCCGCCGCAGTCCTCGCCGTGTTGGCTGCCTGCGTGGTGACTGCACTGCACATCCGGGACATAGGCGAGGTTCCCGCCCAGGAGGGCGGCCACGGCAGCGTCCGCGTCGCCAGTCACGCCGCCGTACAGCTGGATGCCGGCCTCTGCCAGCGCCATCTGTGCGCCGCCTCCGATGCCGCCGCAAATCAGGACGTCGGCCTGCAATGCGTGCAGCACCTCCGCCAGCGCGCCATGGCCCTGGCCGTTGGTGCTGACCACCTCAGAGGATATGACTGTTCCATCCGCCACGTCATAAATCTTGAAGTGCTCCGTGCGGCCAAAGTGCTGATACACCTGCCCGTTTTCATAGGTGACTGCAATTCTCATAGTATCGTCTCCTTTCGATTTTTGAAACATCTGGTGAAGCTCCTGCTTAAAGCAGTCTGCACCGCAGAACTGATTCCTGCCATTGCAGAGCTGATATGCTCCACCCTCGATTTTCAGAGGGCGGCCATCCACCAGTGCGTCTGCTAGCTTTTTCCTGGCGGAGTCATAGATTTTTTGCGCTGTGGTGCGGGCCACCTGCATCCGTTGGCTGCATTGCTCCTGAGACAGGCCCTCCTTGTCGATCAGGCGAACCGTCTCAAATTCATCCACGGTCAGGATGACGGCTTCCTTCCGCTCCCCGCCCGTCGCCGGGGCAAATTCCAGCGTCTGGGGAAAGCGGCAAATCATTCTGCATTTGGTGGGCCTCGGCATGGGATCGCCTCTCCTTCCTGGCGTGAACGCTGCCCTCTGGGTTCCTGTTGCTATCATACGACTGTTTATGGCATATGTCAAGAATTGCTTCCGGCATATGCTATCAATGTACTGTGGCAATTTGTCAACCTGCGAAATATCATGTTGACAATCCCCCTGGACGTGTGCTATCATCACGAAGAAACCGTGAAGGACTCGGATAGGGGAGGCATCGTCTATGAGGAAGAAAACGGGTGCGGCTGCTGGCGGCTGCCCAAATCAACTGGAAACCACCGGCGCAAGCATACCGCTGAGGCCCCATCATGGTATGTGTCTGGCCTACTATCAGGGCAAGGGCTATAGCCCGGCCTTCACCCAGGCGGCGGACGAACTGCTGCCCCGGCTGATGGAGGAGAACCCCATCGTGCAGCTGACGGTGGCGGCGGACGTGCTGTGCGCCGCCTGTCCCAATCGGCGGGGGAACGAGTGCAGCGGGACGGGGAACGCCTCCCGCTATGACCGGGCGGTGCTGGAGCGCTGCGGCCTGCGGGAAGGGGACGAGCTGCCCTTCCTGACGTTTGCCGCTGCCGTACAGAGCCGTATCTTATTGCCCGGCGGACGAACGGCAATTTGCGGCGGCTGCCAGTGGAACGAGCTGTGCGGCGGGCCAGGCCGATGGGCGGAATTGGAAGAATTATAAGCAAGGACAGCTCCGCCGGGGCCTGCAATCAGGCTCCGGCGGTTTTTTCTGCGAGTGTTGCTTTTACGCTTATTTCAGACGCTTTCGCACACTAAACGGGCAGAAACCCTCCGGGAGGAATGTCTGCAACACAGGAATCTGGGGAAAAGCCGAAAAAAAGATTGCATTTTCCGGGGAAACATAGTAAAGTATTAGATAATGCCATGTTTGCACGTTGTTCACCCGGCCGCTGTTCTGCTGGTCGGACGTGCGTCCATAGGGAAGGAGGTGCTGTGGAAATGAAGAAGGGAATCGCGCTGCTGGTGGCGCTGGCGTTCTGCGCTGCTCTGTCCACAGCGGCTTTCGCCGTGGGCGAGGTGGAGGACACCGCGGCTGTGTCCTCTGCCGAGACAACCGCAGAGACAACAGAAGAGGACGACCTTGCGGTAAACCCGGACGATTCCACGGAATCGGATGACAGCGGCACCACCACATACACGACAAGCAGCGGCTACACCTACACTCTGTCTGGCGGCGCGGCCACCATCATCAAATATGAAGGGAGCGGCGGGGCGGTCACCGTTCCGGCTTCCCTGGACGGCTATCCCGTGGTTGCCATTGGAGACAGCGCCTTTGAGGGAAACACTGCCCTGACCTCCATCACCCTGTCGGAGGGCATCACCGCGATTGGCCAATGGGCGTTTGCCGATTGCACCGGATTGACCTCTGTGACGCTGCCGGACACCCTGACGGAGTTGGGCCGGGAGGCGTTCTACGGCTGCACGTCGCTGACCACCCTGACCATTCCGGCCAGCGTGACCAGCATTGGAATGTGGCTGACAAGCGGCTGCACTGCCCTGACGGAATTTGTGGTGGAGCCGGGGAACAGCGCCTATGCCAGCGTGGACGGCGTTCTCTTTAACGCGGCGCTGACGGAGTTGATTTGCTGCCCCATCGGCTATGAGGGGAGTTACGTTGTGCCTGACGGCGTCACCGTCATTGACGAATCCGCCTTTGAGGACTGCGTTGGGCTGACCTCTGTGACCCTTCCTGCCAGCCTGACCACGATTGGGGACAGCGCCTTCCTGAACTGCACCGGCCTCGCCTCCGTCTCCATGCAGAGCGGCGTCGTGTCCATCGGCAGCCACGCCTTCCACGGCTGCACCAGCCTGACGAGTATTTCTCTGCCCGACAGCGTTACCGACCTGGGCAACTATGTATTCCAAAACTGCACCAGCCTGACCTCGGCCCAGCTGCCCGGCAGTCTGACCTCCATCGGTGCAGGGCTGTTCTATGGCTGTACCGGCCTGAGCAGCATCACCCTTCCCGATACCGTCACGGAAATCAACGAGTATGCATTTGGCGGCTGCACCTCCCTGACCGCGCTGGCCTTGCCGGACGGCCTGACCCTCATCGGCTACTGCGCCTTTTCCGGCTGCGCTCAGCTGACCGCTATGTCGCTGCCTGCCAGCGTCAGCAGCGTCTACGCCTATGCGTTCCAGAACTGCACGGCGCTGGAATCGGTTATGATTTACAACAAAAGTGTCACGCTGAATGCCAACGTCTTTTCCGGCTGCGATGCGCTGACGATTTATGGGTACAGAAGCTCCTCCGCCAGGCAGTATGCCGCTGCCTATAGCATCCCCTTTGCACTGCTGGATCCGTCGGAATCCATCGACCTGGCTGACTGCACCATCACCCTGGAGGGGACGGAGTTCGTCTGTGACGGAACCGCCCAGACCCCTGCCGTCACCGTGTCTGACGGAGATACTATACTGACGGAGGGGACGGATTACACCCTGTCCTATAGCGATAACGTCCAGCCGGGCACGGCCACCGTTTCCGTCACCGGCGTGGGCAGCTATACCGGCACCTGGACAGCCAACTTCACTATCACCCTGGCGACCCCGGTGCTGGCCGAGCTGCAAAGCAGCGAGGAGGGCATCCTCGTCAGTTGGACGGAGATCCCCGGCGCGGAGGGTTACCTGCTCTACCGTGCCAGCGATGGCGGTGCGTTCCAGGAGTTGGCCACTGTGGCGTCCGGCATGCTGACCTATGTGGACGCCGATGTATCCTCCGGTACCCTGTACAGTTACCGGCTGGTGGCGGTTTGCGGCGATGTGACCAGCGCCACCTCCGCCGAGCAAAAGCTGCAATACCTGACTATGACGTCATCTGCCACCCAGACAGACACGGATAGTGAAGAAGAGGATACGGGTATCTCGGAGGAAGGCGCATCTGACACCGACGATGAGCAGTCTGTGTCGGACACACCTGCGGAAGAGAATGCCGACGAAACGGATACCGCCGACGAGGCAGAGGACGCCGAAGCGGCAGAGGATACCGACGCTGCGGAGACATCGGAAGAGGCGGACGGCACGGCGTCAGTGACCGAAGTCGATACCGGAGATTCGTCCAACCTGGCCGCCTGGTGCGGCGTACTGGCCCTCTCGGGCAGTGTGCTGGCTGTGGCCGCTTTGCTCCGGTTCAAACGGAACAGAAAGTGACCCCACGGAAACGGAGCTTTAGATTTGGAAAAGATTACCAGCCGCGCAAATCCCCTTTTGGGGCATTTCAAAAAGCTGCTGCGGGATAGGAGCTATCGCCGCGCCTGCGGGGAATATGTTGGCGATGGGGTCAAGCTGCTGGAGGAAGCCCTTCGCTGGCAGGCCCCGCTGACTGCCGTCCTGCTGACCGAGGACGCCGTTTGCCCACCGCTGCCCCAGGGTGTGCGGCGGGCTGTCCTTCCCTCTGATGTGATGGCATCCATTTCCCCCATGAAGGCCCCCCAGGGCGCGCTGTTTTCCCTCCGGCAGCCTGACCTCCGGCCGCCGGAGCGGCTGGAAGGCAGCCGGTACCTGATTCTGGACGGATTGCAGGACCCCGGCAATGTGGGGACCATTTGGCGCACCGCCGATGCCTTCGGCGCGGACGGCCTGCTGCTGACCGGTCACTGCGCCGACCCCTTCGGCTGGAAGGCTGTCCGGGCCAGCATGGGTGCGGCGTTCCGCCTCCCGGTGTGGGAGGTGGAGGGCGAGGCGCTGCTGCCCCTGCTGGACAGAAGCGGTCTGCCCCTGTACGCCACCGCCCTGCGGGAGGACACGGTGGCGCTGCAACAGGCCGACCTGGCCCGATGCGCGGTTGCCATCGGCAGCGAGGGGCATGGCGTGTCTGACTGGCTGCTGGACGCCTGCCAGGAGACGGTAAAAATCCCCATGGAGATGCAATGCGAGTCGCTGAACGCGGCCACAGCCGCCGCTGTGGTGCTGTGGGAGTGGTACCGTGGCGAAGCGGGCCGGTGAGGCGCTGCACCAGCTATCGCGGGAAACTGTATGAGCTTCCCGCCGGGGGCAAAACCGGCGGGGTTAAGATAAAAACGGGAAAGCGAGGACTTCATCGTGGATAAAAAAATCTCAACAAGATACTGACCTTCGTCTATATGGCGCTGCTGGCCGTCGGTGTCCTGCTCTTTGTCACCTCCAACTTTTTGACTGGCGACACGGACTATGCCAGGCTGATCGGCGGCATCGCCTGCGGCCTGCTGTCCAGCTTCGTGAAAACCTATATCGACATGAACCAGTGAGTTGACAGGCAGCGGAGGGAAGGCGTCCAAACGCCCGAAGCCCGTTGTGTGTGTCTGCGGACACGCCTAAGGAACCTCTGAACAATTACAGTTTCACAGTTCAACAAATCAATTTCCAG
>JAJQFX010000055.1 GCA_021200895.1 Clostridiales bacterium
GACGACCTGTGGGGCCTCTGCCTGCCGGAGCCGCTGCGGGGCGGATGGAGCTACCTGGAGGGGATGCGCAGGCGCTGAACGGTGAGAGAAATCCTGCAATTCCTGCAAAAAACGGTTCCCATTTTCTGGCTGATGTGGTATACTATTTATATATTCTGTCTGTCTGTGCTTCTGAGAAAAAGATACGGGAGGGAACAGTATGAAAAATAAAGTCACTGTCACCGTTGCGGGGCGGAACTACATCCTGTCCAGCGCGGACAATACCGCTTATGTGGAGAAGGTGGCCGCCTATGTGGACGCCCAGATGTCGGAGCTGCAAAGGGATTCCAGGGCCTCCGCCCTGGATGTGGCGGTGATGACCGCCCTGAACGTGGCGGATAACTACTACCATGCCGTTGCCTCCAACGAGGACCTGCGCCGCCAGCTGAAGGAGGCCCTGGACGAGAAGGGCAAGCTGGACAGCCAGCTCAGCGAGGCCAAGCGGGAGATCGTCCGCCTCCAGCTGGGCAAGAAGTGAGCGCATCCCGCCGATGATGGAGCTGCTGTCCCCTGCCGGTGGGCAGGAATCGCTCATTGCCGCCGTGCGCAGCGGGGCGGACGCCGTCTACCTGGGCTCCGGCAACTTCAACGCCCGCCGGGGGGCCGCCAACTTTGACGATGCCGCCCTCCAGGAGGCGGTGGACTTCTGCCACCTCCGGGGGGTACGGGTCTACCTGACCCTGAACACCCTGCTGGGGGATGGGGAGTTGGAGGAGGCGGCCCGGCTGGCCGCCTATGCCAGCGGCCTGGGGGTGGACGCGGTGCTGGTGCAGGACTTGGGGGTTGCCGCCGTGGTGCGGCGGGTGGCCCCGGACTTGCCCCTCCACGCCTCCACCCAGATGACGATCCACTCCCTGGACGGGGTGCGGGCCGCCGCAGACCTGGGCATGACCCGGGTGGTGCTGAGCCGGGAGCTGTCGAAGGACGCCATCGCCCACATCTGCGCCCACAGCCCGGTGGAGATAGAGGTGTTCGTCCACGGGGCGCTGTGTATGTGCTACTCCGGCCAGTGCTTCCTCTCCTCCGTTATCGGCGGGCGCAGCGGCAACCGGGGGATGTGCGCCCAGCCTTGCCGCCTCCAGTACGGCTGGGGCAAGCGGGCGGAGGGCTATCCCCTGTCCCTGAAGGACATGAGCCTGGCGGAGCATTTGCAGGAGCTGGAGGACATGGGGGTAGCCTGTGCCAAGATCGAGGGCAGGATGAAGCGGCCGGAGTATGTGGCCATCGTCACCCGTATCTACGCCGCCGCTCTGAAAGAAAAACGCAGCCCCACCCGGGAGGAGCTGGAGCAGCTTCGGCTGGCCTTCTCCCGTCAGGGCTTTACGGACGGATACTATCAGGACTGCACCGGCCCGGAGATGTTCGGCGTCCATGAGAAGGAACCCCTGCCGGAGCAGCTGTTCGCTGAGGCCCGGAAGGGCTATCAGCGGGAGGTGCCGCTGGTGCCGGTGCGCCTGTCCGCCTGGGTGCGGGCGGGGGACCCTGTCGCCGTCACGGCGGAGGATGAGGACGGACATCGGGCCGCCGTCACCGCCCCGCCGCCGGAGGCCGCCCTCCGCCGCTCCGTCACGGCGGAGCAGCTGGAGGGGCAGCTTGCCAAGACCGGCGGCACCCCCTATTTCTGTGAATCCGTCCATGCGGAGGTGGAGGAGGGGCTTTCCCTCCCCGTCTCCCAGATGAACGCCCTGCGCCGGGAGGCGTTGGATGCCCTGTCCCGGCAGCGCATCGCCCCGCCGCAGCGGCGGACGGGGGCTTATACCCCCTGCCCGAAGGTGGAGAACCGGGCGGAAGACTGTCAGTTCACCCTGTCCTGCGCCAGGGCGGAGCAGGTGACGGAGGAGCTGCTGGCGCTGCGCCCCGCGTTGATTGCCCTGGATTTGGAAGCCTTGCTCCAGGCAAAGAGCCAGGTGGGCCGGATGCAGGCCCTGGGCATCACCCCGGCGGTGACGCTGCCCCGTATCCTGTGGGACAGGGAACGGGAGGGCTGCCTGAAGCAGCTTGCCACCCTCCGCCGCTGGGGGGTGGACACCGCCTATGCCTCCACCCTGGCGGGGCTGGCGCTGGCAAAGGAGACCGGCTTCCCGGTGGTGCGGGGGGACTTTGGCCTGGGGGCCTACAATTCGGAGACCCTTGCCGAACTGAAACGGCTGGGCTTGGCCTCTGCGGTGCTGTCCTTTGAGCAGCGGCGGGAGCGGGTGCGGGATTTGTCCAAGTGCCTGGACACGGAGCTGCTGGTCTATGGCTGCCTGCCCCTGATGATAACGGAAAACTGCATCGTGAAAAACCGCACCGGCAGCTGCACCGAGGGCTGCCGACAGACGCCCGCGCTGATTGACCGGAAGCGGATGCGCTTTCCGGTGGTGCGGGCCTACGGCTGCCGGAACGAGATTCTGAACACCGTCCCCCTGTTCCTGGCGGACAAGTCGGAGGTCTACGCCCATGTGGGGCTGTGGGCGGCCCGGCTGCGCTTCACCACGGAGACGGGGGCTGAGTGCGCCCGCATTTTGGGCCGCTATCTGGGCCGGAACGATGAGATGCCCGCCGCCTACACCCGGGGGCTTTACTTCCGGGAGGTGGAGTGACCGGCCCGTAACGTAAAATGAGGTTAATTGCTATGGAACTGAAAATCAAAGCCCTTTCCGATAAAATCGGCCGGGACATCCCCGTGCCCTACTATGCCAGCGCCGGGGCCGCCGCTATGGACCTTCACGCCTGTATGGACGAGGCGGTGACTATCGCCCCCGGCCAGCGGGCCACTATCCACACCGGCTTCGCCATCGCCCTGCCGGATGCGGGGTATGTGGCGCTGATTTTCGCCCGCAGCGGCCTGGGGACGAAGTACGGCATCGCCCCCGCCAACTGCGTTGGGGTCATTGACAGCGACTATCGTGGGGAAATCATGGTCTGCCTGGCCAACTCCGGCGACGCCCCCTATACCGTCCAGCCGGGAGACCGCATCGCCCAGATGGCCATCCTCCCCGTGGCCCAGGCAGATGTCCGGCTGGTGGACGATTTGGACGAGACAGCGCGGGGCGCGGGGGGCTTTGGTTCCACCGGGAAATGAGCAGTTAAGGTTGAATTAAGAAGGTACGAGTATCATGAAGTTGATTTTAGCATCCCAGTCCCCCCGCAGGAAGGCCCTGCTGGAGCAAATGGGGTTTCAGGACTTTGAGACTATCCCCGCCCAGGGGAAGGAGGAGGCAGACCCCACCCTCCCGCCAGAGGAGTATGTGGAGCGGCTGGCCCTCCACAAGGCCAGAGAGGTGGCGGCAAGCCAGGGGGAGGACGCGGTGGTCATCGGCGCGGACACCATCGTGGTGCTGGACGGCCACATTCTGGGCAAGCCGAAAAACGCGGCGGAGGCGCTGCAAATGCTGACCGCCCTGTCCGGCCGCAAGCATCTGGTGCATACCGGCGTGGCCGTGGTCTGCGACGACGAGGTGGAGTTGCGCCACGAGACCACCAAGGTCACCTTCTGCACCCTGACCCAGCGGGAGATGCTGGCCTACATCGCCACCGGCGAGCCCATGGACAAGGCGGGAGCCTACGGCATCCAGGGCCGGGGCGCCCTCTTTATTGACAAGATAGAGGGAGATTATTATAATGTAGTGGGGCTGCCTATCAGCTGCCTGAACCGTATGCTGGGCCGCTTTGGGGTGCAGTCCATCTGAAAGGCGCAGTTATCGTCTGATGCGAACGCGCAGGCGTTTTGCAGGAAAGGACGTTTCACTTGAAGAATTTTTTCCAAAAACACGGCATTTGGGTGATTATCGCGGCGCTGTTTCTCACCGCCGGGCTGACCCTGGGCAGCGCTGTGGTGCCCAACTTCACCGCGCCGCTGACCAACCTGGTGGGGGTGATCGCCACCCCCTTCCGCAACGGGGCCAACACCTTCTTCTCCTGGGTGGAGGGCGTGTATGACTACGCCTTCCGCTATGAGGAATTGCAGCAGAAGGTGGCCGACCTGGAGCAGGAGGTGGCCGAGATGCGGGAGGAGAACCGGGAGGCCCAGGACGCACTGGACGAGAACGAGCGCCTCCGGGAGCTTCTGAACTTGGCGGAGAAGCGGAGCGATATGGTCTTTGAGGACGCCACCGTCACCGGCCGCTCCACCACCAGCTGGGAATCCACCCTGACGCTGAACAAGGGCTCCTCCTCCGGGGTGGCGGTGAATCAGTGCGTCATTACGGAGACCGGCAACCTGGTGGGCGTCGTGGCGGAGGTGGGCACCAACTGGTGTACCGTCGTCACCATCATCGACCCGGACATCAGCGTGGGCGCGGTGGTCTACCGCACCAATGACGCCGCCATGCTGGAGAGCGACCTCTCCACCATGAGCGCGGGCAAGTGTATGCTGACCTACCTCTCCTCCGAGGCCCAGCTTATCGCAGGGGACGAGGTGCTGACCTCCGGCGAGACGGGTATTTACCCCTCCGGGCTGGTCATTGGCACGGTGGACGAGGTGCGCACCGATGCTGCCGGCATCGAGAACTATGCCATCATCACGCCCGCTGTGACCTTCAGTGAGCTGAGCGAGGTCTTTATCGTGAAGGAATTTTCCGCCAGCTGAAAGGGGGGGCGCGCTATGCTGCGCAGTCGCGGCAGCCTGATGAAGTGGACGCTGTATGCTCTGGCGTTTTTCCTGCTGTTCTTTCTGGAGTGCTGTGTGTTTAACCGGTACCCCATCTCCGGCGGCGTGCCCCTGCTGGCCCCGCTGGCGGTGATTACGGTGGCCTGCCTGGAGGGCAGCTTCTCCGGCAGCCTGTTCGGGCTGGCGGTGGGCATCCTGTGCGCCCTGGTCTATTACCGCATCGGCGGGGTGATGATTCTGGCCTGCACCCTGCTGGGGGTGCTGGCGGGGGTCTTTGCCGATAAAATCGGGCGCACCATTGTGGGCGTGCTGGTCAGCGATGTGGTAGGGGTCGTCCTGCTGGAGGTATTCCTGGTCTGGCTGCGGCACACCTTTTATCTCATCGAGCTGGACACCCTGCTGGCCATCGCGGTGCCGGAGGGGCTGTACACCCTGGCCTTTGCCCTGCCCAGCTATCTGCTGTTCTGGCTGGTACATCAGAGGTGCCAGCCCAAGGCGGACTGACCCGTATCCCATGAGGAGGCGGAAGCCTCCGAACCGCATTTTCTGATTTTGAGGTATCCCAGTGGAAGGTAAAAAATTTCTGACCCGAACCCTGTGTATCGCCGTGGCCCTGGTGCTGGTGTGCGTTTACTTCTTCTATCTGCTGTATGACGCCCAGGTGGTCAACGCCATCACCGATTCCGTCTCCACCGACCTGAGCCTGGCCTCCACCACCGAGACGGTGGAGGCCGCCAGAGGGAACATCTACGACCGGTATGGCCGCCTGCTGGTGGGCAACACCACCCTCTACAATGTGGAGCTGGACATTGACAATATGGGCAGTGAAGCGAACCAGGCCGCCACCGTGGTCAAGCTTATCGACCTCTGCGAGGAGCAGGGGCTGGAGTGGAACAACAGCGAGTTCCCGGTGGAGTACAATGCGGACAGCGGCAGCTTCGCCTTCACCACGGACACGCCCTATGTGGTGGTGTCCAACGGCACCTACACCGCCACGAGGCTGAATACCCTGTGCCAAGAGATGGGCTGGGGCACCACCGGCACCAGCGCCAACACGCTGATCCGCCAGATGTGCAACACCTTCAGCATTGACGGCAGCCTGGACCCGGAGCGGAAGCTGGAGATTTTGGGGGTGCTGTATTCTGCCCTGCTGCGCTCCGGCGTGGACCAAATCATCTGGACAGACTATTACTTCCTGGAGGACGTGGACTTCTCCTTCATCAGCATGGTGAAGGAGGAGGGCCTGGACGGGGTCAACATCGTGGCTACCACCGAGCGCTCCTATAACACCGACTATGCCGGCGTCCTGCTGGGTCAAGTGGGGGCCATTTCCGCCGAAAGTTGGAGCGAGAATAAGGAGACCTATCTGGCGGAGGGCTACAGCATGGACTCCATCATCGGCCTGTCCGGCGTGGAATCCGCCTTTGAGGAGTACCTCCGGGGGACGGACGGCACAAAGACGGTGACGAAGGATTCGGATGGCAACATCGTCTCCGAGGAGTACACGGAGGAGCCCCAGGCGGGGAACAACGTCACCCTGACTATTGACATCAAGCTCCAGGAGGCCGCCGAGGAGGCTCTGGAGAAGTATACTGAGAGCATCAACGACGGAGCAGGCGGCAGCGCCGCCGTGGTGGTGGACATTGACACCGGCGAGATTTTGGCCAGCGCCTCCTGGCCCACCTTCTCCGCCGCCACCTATACGGAGGACTATGAGGAACTGGCATCGGACGAACTGCTGCCCCTGTACAACCGGGCGCTGCTGGGTACCTACGCCCCCGGCTCCACCTACAAGATATGCTCGGCGGTGGCGGGCCTCAGTTCGGGGGCCATCACCACCTCCACCACCTTTGAGTGCAACTACAGCTTCCAGTATTATGACTGGGTGTATCGCTGCTGGTACAGCAAGGGTCACGGCACGGAGGATGTGGCGGACGCGGTGCGGGATTCCTGCAACGTGTTCTTCTACAACCTGGCCGACATTGTGGGTATTGATACCCTGACAGATTACGCCCGCCAGTTTGGCCTGGGGGTCTCCACCGGAGTGGAGCTGTCGGAGAGCACCGGTGTCAACGCCGGGCCGGACTATTCCGAGTCCGTGGGGGCCACCTGGACCCTGGGCAATGTCATGTCCGCCGTCATCGGCCAGAGCGACAACCAGTTCACCCCCCTCCAGCTGGCCAACTATATCGCCACCTTCATCAACGGCGGCACCCGGTACTCCGCCCACTTCCTGAAAAGTGTGAAATCCTATGACAACAGCGAAATCGTCACCAGCGTGGAGCCCACCGTCCTGAACGAGGTGGACATCAGCAGCGACGCTTACGCCGCCATCAAGAAGGGCATGGGCGAGGTCATTGACGCGGATAACATCACGGACTTTGACACCCTCCGCTCCTGGGGCATCGACGTGGGCCTGAAAACCGGTACCGCTCAGCTGGGCACCACGGGGCTGTACAACGCCGTCATCGTGGCCTTCGCCCCCTATGACGACCCGGAAATTGCTATCTGCACCGTGGTGGAGAAGTCCCCCAGCCAGGGCGCTGATACGGCCATGATTGCGGCGGCGATTCTGGAGTATTACTTCTCCGACGATGCCACGCTGGAACGGGTCAACGCGGAAAACGCGCTGATCAACTGACTGAATGTACAAGCGAGCAACTCAAGCTTTGAAAAAAATTGAGCGAAGGATTGATTCCAGTGTCTGACACCCCCATCTACAACTCTCGCGACCGGAACTACAAGACCCCCTATGGGGCGGCGCCTTCTGGGACCACGGTGAAGTTCACCCTCCGTCCGCTGCGGACAGAGGGTTTTTCCCGGGCGACCCTGCTGGCGCGGTTTGAGTTCCAGGGCAATCGGCTGGTTACGGTACCCATGCCTTGGACGGCCGCTGAGGGAGGGCACGACCTCTTCACCGGCACGCTGGACACCACTGGTTATGTGGGCCTGGTCTGGTACAAGTTCCGCCTGGAGGGGCTGAACGGCAAGTTCGTGGAGCTGGAGACCCATCAGCTTACCGTCTATGACGGCAGCGAGCGAGTGCCCGACTGGTTCGGCCAGGGGATGTGCTATCAAATCTTCCCCGACCGGTTCTGCCGGACGGAGGTGCCCGACACCACCGGCATGGTGGGGGGCCGTACCGTCCATCAGGACTGGGACGATGCCCCGGAGTATGATAGCGGCCTCCACCCCACCGGGGAGCCGGTGGTGACGAACCGGGACTTCTTCGGCGGCAGCCTGAAAGGGGTGGCGGAGAAGCTGGATTACATCGCCTCCCTGGGGGTGGAAACCATCTACTTCTGCCCCATCTTTGAAGCGCCGGAGAACCACCGCTACGGCACGGCGGACTATACGACCATTGACCCCATGCTGGGCACCAATGAGGACTTTACCGCTCTGTGCGAGGCGGCCCATAAGCGGGGGATACGGGTGATTCTGGACGGCGTGTTCAACCACACCGGCTACACCTCCCGCTACTTCAACGGCGACGGCTACTACCCGGAGCCGGGGGCGGCCCAGAGCCAGGACTCCCCCTATTACGACTGGTTCGATTGGAAGCACTGGCCGGATGACTATGACTGCTGGTGGGGCATCCGCACCCTCCCCGCCGCCAACGAAAACAGCCAGGGCTACCGGGACTTCATCTTCGCGGGGGAGGATTCCATCGTCCGCCGCTGGCTGCGGGCCGGGGCGGACGGCTGGCGGTTGGACGTGGCCGACGAGCTGCCGGACGACTTCGTAGAGGGTATCCACGCCGCCGCCCGGACGGAGAAGCCGGACGCCGCCGTCATTGGCGAGGTCTGGGAGGACGGCACCACCAAGGTGGCCTACGGCGTTCGCCGCCGCCACCTGCTGGGGAAGCACCTGGACGGATTGATGAACTACCCCTTCCGCACGGCGCTGATTAACTTCCTGCTGGGCGGCCCGGGTGCGGCCTTCCGGGACGAGATGGAGACGCTGCGGGAGAACTACCCCCCCTTCGCCTTTTACTCCGCCATGAACGCCCTGGGCACCCATGACACCCTGCGCATCCTCACCTACCTGGGGGTGGGCAGCGACATGGGCCAGCAGACCAAGGACTGGCGGGCAAGCTATGTGATGACCGAGGAGCAGCACCAGCGGGGCGTGGCCCTTCTGAAGCTGGGGACGATGGTGCTGTTCACCTTCCCCGGCGCGCCCACGGTGTACTATGGGGACGAGGCGGGTATGACCGGCTTTGAGGACCCCTTCAACCGCGGCCCTTACCCCTGGGGGAAGGAGGATACGGCCCTGCTGCAATGGTACCGAACCTTGGGGAACCTGCGGAAAACCGCCCCCGCCCTGCGGCAGGGGGAGCTGTCCTGGGGCAGCTGCACGGGCCACAGCCTGAGCTTCCTGCGCACCCAGGGCCGGGAGGTATACGCCACGGCGGTGAATGCGGGCAACAGTGTGGAGGAGGTCACTATCCCCTGGACAGGCTCCTTCGCAGTGGATGTGATGCGGGGAACCGTGGTGCAGGCCCAGCAGGGGGCGCTGCGCCTGCTGCTGCCCCCCATGGGCGGCGTGATTTTGAAATCTATTTCCATGTGATAAAACGAACCAGCGCCGTCCAGCGTTTTGCAGGCTGGACGGCGTTGGTTTTTGGTTTGTTACCGCTTCCTGCGGATGTTTTCGGAGATTTCGGTAAGGGCGCTGGCCGCCTCCGTGTCGCAGCGGCGGTTGGTGGCCAAATCTCCCAGGGAGACCATGCCCACCACCTTCCCGTCCTGCACCACCGGCAGCCGCCGCACTTGGGCGGCGGCCATCTGCCGGGCGGCGGCCCTGGGGTCGTCCTCCGGGCCGACGGTCTCCAGTTCCCGGCTCATAATGTCCTGAACGGGAACCCGGTGGGGGTCCTGGTCGGCGGCCACGCAGCGGGTGACGATGTCCCGGTCAGTGACGATGCCCAGGAGTCGCCCGTCGTAGGAGCACACCGGCAGCGCCCCCAGGTTGTGCCGGGTCAGCAGCCGGGCGGCCAGGGAGGCGCTCTCCTCCGGCGTGATGGTGACTACGTTCTTCGTCATAATGTCCTGCAATTTCATAGCTCTGCTTCCTTTGCTGTTTCTTGGGGATTCTGCATGAGAAAACGCCTGCTTCCGGATAAGGTCATTCTATCCAAAAGCGGGCGTTTTTATGCGTGAGGTGTCCTTACTCCATCAGCAGGGAGTCGATGAGGGTGACGGTGATTTCCCCGTAATACTGGTAGTCGTATTCGTACTCATCTTCCTCTTCAGCCTCTGCCTCCGACTCGGCAAAGAGGGAGGAGTCTGCCTCGTCGTATTCCTCATCCTCCAGGGCGTCCTCCGGCAGGTTTACATCCCGGTAGATGGTCAGGGTGACGGTGTCACCAATGTCCAGGTCGGCGATGACCTCCTTAAACTCCTGCACCGTGGTGACCGGTATACCGTCAGCGGCAGTAATCAGGTCGTAGAGCTGGATACCCTGGGCGGCGCAGTCGGAGGCGTCATAGATGCTCTCCACCATCAGCCCCTCCGGGATGCCGGTGATGGCGGAGGTGGCCTCGCTGATGCTGTAGCAGGTGATGCCCAGGGCGGGGCGATGCACCACCCCTTCCGCGGCCAGCTGGGCGACGATGCTCTCCACCGTGGTGGAGGGAACCGCCATGCCCATGCCCTCCACGGTGGCCTCGCTGCTGCTGGAGGTGACCATTTTCAGGTTCACCACCCCCACCACCTGGCCGTAGATGTTAAACAGCGCGCCGCCGGAGTTGCCGCTGTTGACGGCGGCGGTGGTCTGGATCAGGGTCATGGCGTATCCGTTGCTGGAGACGCTGCGGTTGATGCCGGAGATGATGCCGTTGGTCAGGGTGCCCCGGAAGCTGCTGCCCAGGGGGTCGCCAATGACCAGGGCCTCGTCCCCCACCTGCAATTCATCCGAATTGCCGAACTCCGCCGGGGTCAGGCCGGTGGCCTCGATTTTCAGGATGGCCAGGTCGGTCTGAGCGTCGGAGCCCACCAGGGTGGCGGTGTAGGAGGTATCGTCCGAGGTCAGCACGGTGCAGACCTCAGAATCCTCCACCATATGGTTGCAGGTCAGAATGTAGCCGTCCTCCGTCAGGATGATGCCGGAGCCGGTGCCGCCGGAGGAACCGGCCGTCACCGTGATGCTGACCATGGAGGGGAGGCACTTGGCGTACAGCTCCTGATAGGTCAGCGCCGTCTTTCCCGCGTTGGACACCAGGGTGACGGACAGGGAGGAGCTGTCTCCGGTGTAGGCGGGCAGCTCGTATTCCTCCGCCTCCGTGTCGCTGGAAAGTTCACCCTCGTCTCCGTCGTCATAGTAGTAGAAGAAGCCGTCATCGCCGTCCTCATAGTAGACGTCGCCGGAGACAGAGCCCCCGACGAAGGTCTGCACCACGTTGACCACAGTCTCCGCGCCGACGCAAATCAGCAGCACCAGCAGCACCCAAAACAGGCCGCTGTGCTTCTTTTTGGCGGGCTTTGCCTGGGGCGCCTCGTCCTCCAGGGGCGGCTGGGCGG
>JAJQFX010000008.1 GCA_021200895.1 Clostridiales bacterium
AGTTCAAGGGCCAGGTTTACGTCCTGAAGAAGGACGAGGGCGGCCGTCACACCCCGTTCTTCAACAACTATCGTCCCCAGTTCTACTTCCGTACCACCGACGTGACCGGCGTCATCACCCTGCCCGAGGGCACCGAGATGTGCATGCCCGGCGATAACGTCGATATGGACGTGGAGCTGATCACCCCCATCGCCATTGAGAACGGCCTGCGTTTCGCTATCCGTGAGGGTGGCCGTACCGTGGGTTCCGGCGTTGTTATCGCCATCAACGACTAAGCTGTTGCCCTGACCCCAAGCAATCATTGACAGCCAGACCTGTTTCGGCAGGTCTGGCTGTTTTTTCGCTTGCATATGGGGCGGGAAAACGGTATACTATTTTTGTCGAACTATTCGCAAAACTAAGACGTAAAGGAGAGATGAAGTATGTTCGACCTGGAAACCATATTGGCCTTCGTAACCGCCACCCTTATCCCAGTGCTGCTGACCGCCCTGGTTTGCCTGCTGGTGGCAAAGTACCTGCTGAAAATGCTCGACAAGCTGCTGGACAAATCGCATCTGGAGGCCACCCTCATCAAATTTATCAAGCCAGTGCTGAAGGTGCTGGTTTACTTCCTGGCCATTCTGATCATCGCCAACCGGATGGGCTTCGATACCACTTCTGTAGTGGCCTTTGCCTCTGTGCTGTCCGCAGCCTTCGCTCTGGCTGCCCAGAACGCCCTTTCCAACCTGTTCGGCGGCATCCTAATGCTTTGGACGAAGCCCTTCCTGGTGGGGGACTACATCATTGCCGGGGACAAGGAAGGCACCGTGCTGGAGATCGGCCTGTTCAACACCGTGCTGAACACCATCGACAATAAGCGCGTTACCATCCCCAACGACACCATCTCCTCCACCTCCATCACCAACTGTTCCGTAGAGGGAAAGCGCCGGGTGGATCTGCAAATCACCGCCGCCTATGAGTCCCCTGTGGAGAGCGTAAAGTCCGCCATCCAGGAGGCCATTGCCGCCACGGAATACACCATGGATGAGCCGGTGCCCCCCTTCGTCCGGGTGCTGAGCTACGGCGAAAGCTCCATCACCTATGTGGTGCGTGTGTGGACGGAAAACGCCCACTATTGGGATGTCTATTTTGACCTGCTGGAGAACATCAAGGTCTACTTCGACCGCAACAGCGTCATCATGACCTACAACCACATCGTCGTCCATCAGAGCAAGTGACCTGCCCCTCAGGTGGGATAGTACAGGCTGTGCATGAAGCCGTCCAGGGCACTGGAACGGATGTCGCCGCCAATGATTTCACCGTCACAGGTCAGCAGGTCTGCGTAAACGTACTGCGCTGCACCTGGGTAGTTCAAAACCTCATAGGTGCAGCGCAGCACAGTCGCCCCGGCGTAGTCGGTCAGGGTGAAGCCGCAGCGCTCCTGTAAGGCGAGATACTCGTCATACTCGCTGGTGAATGGGTTGGGCAGGGAGACGTAGTCACAGGTGGGCTGCTGCCCCACCTCCCAGCCATAGCCCTCCAGAAGGGCGCGCTGGACCTCTATCTCTGCCAGAGAGGGCAGCATCGGCTGTGCGGCGGCTTCGGTGGGCGCAATCGTCCCGGCCCACCAGCAGAGCAGCAGGGCCAGGAGCACTGCGGCGCAGGCGATTCCCCTGCGGGCTGCCTGCCGGACGGAAAAACCATATCGTATCCTCCCAAACATTGCGAAACTGCCCTCCGGGAACGGGCGCGGAGCCGCAGTTCACGGGGACAGTATCACTGTATGGGGAGGACAGGCCAAACATGACATCCCATCCGCAGGATGGCACAAAACAGGGAGCCGCCTCATCCGGCCTTGCCGCAGGATGAGCAGCTCCCAATGACGAAGGAGGAAATATATTATGTCACAGACAAGCGACCTCGTCCGCGCCAAATTCACCGAGGGGGACAATATCCGGGACGCCGGGCTGACCACCCCGGAGGACATTCAGCGGTTTGATAACATCCAATACGGCCCGGATGCCCAATGGCAGGTGCTGGACGTGTACCGGCCCAAGGCCGCCCAGGGGCAGCGGCTCCCCGTCATCGTCAGCGTCCACGGCGGCGGCTGGGTCTACGGCGACAAGGAGCGGTACCAGTTCTATTGCATGAACCTGGCCCAGCGGGGCTTTGCGGTGGTGAACTTCACCTACCGCCTGGCCCCGGAGTTCCAATTCCCCGCGCCGCTGGAGGACACCAACCTGGTGTTCGCCTGGGTGCTGACCCATGGGGAGGAGTACGGGTTTGACACCGAACACGTCTTTGGCGTTGGCGACTCCGCCGGAGGCCATCTCCTGGGGCTGTACGCCAACCTTTGCACCAATCCGGCGTTTGCGGCCCGGTTCCCCTTCCAGCCGCCGGAGGGCTTCGCCCCCACCGCCGTCGCCCTGAACTGCGGCGTATATCAAATCTCCACAGACGGGGAAGGCGATGAGCTGAACCGGCTGCTGATGGCGGACCTTATGCCGGAGCATGGGACGCCGGAGGAGCTGGAAGGCATCAACGTGATAAAGTACATCACCCCGCAGTATCCGCCCACCTTCTTTATGACCGCCACCGGGGACTTTTTGCAGGACCAGACCCCCTTGCTGCATGAGGCACTGATGGCGAACAGCGTCCCCTGCGTGTTCCGCTTCTACGGGGACGCATCCCGGGAGCCGCTGGGCCATGTGTTCCACTGCAACATCAAGACGGAGGACGCAAAGCGGTGCAACGATGAGGAGTGCGCCTTCCTCCGCAGCCTTCTGTGAATTTTAAAGACTGGCAACGCCGCCCCCCTGGGGGCGTTGACCGTCACCTGACACTCGCACACCTGAATGTCCCGGTTGTACAGCTCGTAGGGCTGGTCAGCGCGGAAGCGGAGGGAGTCTCCCCGGGTCAGGCGGTATTGCTCGCCGTCTACGGTCAGCAGCAGGGTGCCATAGTAAACGGTGATGAAAATCATCGTGCCGGGCTGACGGGCGGGGCCTCATAGTGGCCGCTGGTCAGCAGCCGCAGCCGGTAAATGCTGAAGCTCTGGGCGGTGTCTGAGGGGAAGAGGGAATAGAGCATCACTTTGCCGCCGTCCTCCTTGCGGGTCACACTGTTGGTGGAGGAGACGAACTCCACCGCCGGAACCGGAATCTCCAGCAGGGTACTGCACTCCAGTTCCAGCCCAGCGGCGATTTTATAGAGGACGGAGACGGTGGGGTTCACCTCGCCCCGTTCGATTTGGCCCAGCATACTTTTGCTGACACCGGTCAGCTTGGCGGCCCTGTCCAGGCTCAGGCCCTTTGCCTTGCGTTCGCGCCGGACGTTGACGGCGACAGCTTCATTGATAGTCATGGGATTGCCTCTCTTTTTCTCCCGAAATCTTGTGCGAAACGACTGTTATAGTATACGCTTGGAACGCTTTTTCGTCAAGCATCTTTTTCGACAAAAAGAGGGCCTTGGAAGGAGAAAGTGTGTGCCCCAACCAAAAAGCGCCCCCTTCCGCCCAAGGCGGAAGGGGGCGCGCTGCTGCGTTAGGGGTTACTGCTGGCTTTCAAACTCATAGTCCTTGCCGGGCAGGATGGCATTGGTGATAATACCAACCAGTGCGGCGACGGCCAGCGAGGTCAGGGTGATGGAGGTGCCGGCCACCTGGAAGGTGATGCCGTCAGAGAAGCCCAGGCCGGAGACCAGAATCAGGGCCGCGATAATCAGGTTGCGGCTGTTGGTCAGGTCAACGTGGTTCTCCACCATGTTGCGCACGCCGATGGCGGAAATCATGCCGTACAGCACAAAGGAGACGCCGCCGATGATGGCGCTGGGAATGGAGCCGATGAACTGGGCCGCCACCGGCAGCAGGGACAGCACCACCGCGTAAATGGCCGCCAGACGGATGACCATGGGGTCATACACCTTGGACAGGGCCAGCACGCCGGTGTTCTCACCATAGGTGGTGTTGGCGGGGCCGCCGATCAGGCCCGCCAGAGCGGTGGCGATGCCGTCGCCCAGCAGGGTGCGCTGGAGGCCGGGGTCTTCCACATAGTTCTCGCCGGTGGTGGCGGAAATGGAGGAGATGTCGCCGATATGCTCCATCATGGTGGCTACGGCGATGGGGGCCATCACCAGAATGGCGGTCAGGTCAAACTTGGCCAGGCGGAACTTGGGCAGGCCGATGAAGCCGGAGATGCCGGAGGACACCGCCACGGCGACGCCGGAGAAGTCAATGATGGCGGAGCCGTCCGGGTTGGTGAAGCCCAGGGCCATCATAATCAGGGCCACCACATAGGCCCCTACCACGCCCAGCAGGATGGGGATGATTTTCACCATGCCCTTGCCCCAGATGTTGGCGACGACGATAATCAGCAGGGCGACAATGGCCAGGAACCAGTTGGAGGAGGCACTGCTGACAGCGGAGCTGGCCAGAGACAGGCCGATGAGGATGATGATGGGGCCGGTGACCACCGGGGGCAGGAACCGCATGACCCGCTTGACGCCCACCACCTGAATGATGGCGGCCAGCACCAGGTACAGCAGACCGGCCACCACGATGCCGCCGCAGGCGTAACTCAACTTGTCCGCTGCCTCCATATCGGCATAGATGCCGGTGTCCAGCGCGGCCACGGAGGCGAAGCCGCCCAGGAAGGCAAAGGAGGAACCCAAAAAGGCGGGCACCTTAAACTTGGTACACAGGTGGAAAAACAGCGTGCCAAATCCGGCGCAGAACAGCGTCAGCTGAATCAGGTCGGCGGAATCCAGACCGAAATAGCCTGACACCAGGATGGGCACCACAATGGTCGCACCAAACATGGCGAACATATGCTGAAGGCCCAAAACCAGGGTTTTGGGCGTGCCAAGCTCCTGGAAAGCGTGGCGAACGCCTCCTTCGGGAACGGAATTGTTGCTCATTGTACTCCCTCAATCTTTCTATGAAATTTTTGGTGCCGGACGGCATCCGGCCCTTATTGTTTACTATAACACGGGGAGAACGCCCCGTCCATGTCGGTTCTGTACAAAGGAAAGGAAATTTACCTGAAAAATTTGGGATTTTCACGATTTTGTGCTTTTTCCCCGTTGACAGCTTCCCTTTTCGGCATTATACTATTATTATGTGTGGCTGTTTCCTACTGGCGAAGCAGCCACACAATGCTGTTTTTGGGCAAAGAGAAACCCCTCACTGCGGCAAGCTGCGGTGAGGGATCGTTTCAAGGAAAACGCCGGGATGCGGATGCACATCAACCGACCCGACCCCCGCCTGACGGCGGAAGCTGGCTGAGAGTGAAGCGGCTGAACGCCTCCCAGGTGGTGTCCTTTGAAGTGCTTACATCATAGCACTGGCGGCGCATTTTGTCAACCACTTTTTCTTTAATAATTTGTGAACGGGTGGCACAGCAGATTTGAAACATGGTTCGCAAAACAGTTTAAAGTTTCTTCACACTCCGGTTGCAGATTCTTCAACATTCGACCTCCGGAATCTGGTATGATAAGGATGGTAAGAGAACCGCTTCCATCGCGTTTCACAGTCTCGCACTGGTATACTTACAACTCACTGCCCACCAGCCCGGCAAAGGCCGGAGCTGGTGGCAGACCAACGATTCCGCGCGAAAGCGTGTTTGAAGGAACCCGCCCCGGCGATTTGCCGGAGCGGGTTTTTGTGGGCTTGGGACGTTATACGGAGGAGGTCAACTCCTTGCGCTTCTGGGAGGGGGTGCAGCCGTAAATCTCCCGGAACATCTGGTTCATCAGCTTGATGTTGGCGAAGCCGTGCTTTTCCGCCAGCTCGGAGATGGTCAGGTCGGAGTACTTCATCTCCTCGCAGATGTGGGCGATGCGCACGCTGTTCACATACCGGGTCAGGGAGACCCCCATGTTCTTCTTGAACAGGCGGCAGAAGTATTCCTTGGTGACCCCCATATAGTCCGCCGCCCCGTCCAGGGTCAGCTCCTCCGCGTGATGGAGGTCGATGTAATCCAGCAATGGTTTCAGGCGGGCAATGCCGGTCTGCACCGTCTTGACCTCCTCCTCCACCAGGGGATGGGAGAAGTGCTGCACCAGCACCTGCGTGGTGCTGTAGACCAGGGCGGCGCACTCCAGCAGATAGCCCTCCGGCTGCTCCTGGTGCAGCAGGGCAATCTGCATCATGTTGGCGTTGATGCGGCTCATGGCCTTGGCCCGCTCCAAATCGTCAGAGGAGAAGGACAGGGAGAAGCGCAGCTTGTCAAAGGTGGGGACATACTGCTTCATGTCGTCGGGGAAAAGGTGGATGCAGAAGCCCTCGTAGGCCTCATGGCTCCAGGACTCGTGGATGGTCATGCTGTTCAACAGGAACAGCTGCTGGGTGTGGGCCGTCATGGATTCGCCGTCGCCTACCTTCACGAAAATAAACCCTTTCGTGCAGAACAGAAGCTCCAGCGCATAGTGCCAGTGGGCGGGGTAATAGAAGGGCGTTCCCTCTAAAAATTCGATTCTGAAGCCCTTCTCTCCCGCGGATTTCAAGTTTTCGTGGAAATAATGATCCATCAGGACAGCCTCCTTTCCTAAAACGATAGTATCATAGCTGACAGGAATTGTCAACTGATTTCCATTTTCTTCCAGTTCTGGGCAGGAAACATGGGGTCAACCGCAAAATGGGCGGCCGTGCCTGCAAAACTTATAGAAAATCGCTCAGGAAAGGGTGAAAAATCCCTCTCTGATTTCAAAAGTCAATATTGACCATAAAAAGGCTAATTACCTGCCTTGGCAGACAGAAGCAGCGGTGGTATCATTAGGATGCTGAAAGGAACCGGATGAGACAAGGAAAACAAGGTTCCGGACGGCAACTGCTAACGCGGGCGCTGCCAGCCGGAGTTCCGGTGGGCAGGGGCGATGAGGCGAGCCTCCGCTCCCGCTCAGGCAGCGCGCCAACAAAACTCAGAAGGAAGGAGTTATGAGTATTATGAAAAAGAATCACAACCAGAAGCTGTCCATCTTTGGTAAGAAAGTAGCTTTGACTGACCGTTTGATGGACGACATCTATTGCGATACCACCCCCCGCACTGACGATTTCCGCTATGTGCGCTGAGCGGGTCTCCGCTTATCGCAGCCTCTCCACCTCCGGCAGCGCCCTTCGGGTGCGGCGGGGCGGACGCCGCAGTGACCGACCCAAGTGGACTGGGTCGGCCTATTGAATTTGCGTTCTTCTTTTTCTCCTCTTTTCAAAAGGCGAGGCCGCCTGAGGCGGCTCCGCCGGGAGAAGCCTACCAGGGCGGGGACGCCCCTGTTCGCCGCCCGTTTCCATATAGATTTGCGTTTTCCCTTTTTCTTTTTCCTTTTTTCTTCGGGAACCAGGATCGCGCTTTGCGCGGTCCTGGTTCCCGTTTTTCTCCCGTTGGCAAAGCGCGGCTGCGCTGGAGAACGGGTTTTCACGCAGAACGGGCGCAAGATGTGCCTGTCCGCAGGGGCTAAAAATGAATCATCTGTGAACACGTCCTGCAAAAAAGTCAATATTGACCTAAAAGAGGATAACCAGGTACCTTTTCCCAGCAGGGCAGGCGTGCTATACTATAATCACCGTAAGGGTACACGGTAACAGTAAAAAACACCGGCCATATGGCAACAGCGGATGGCCGGATGTGACGTTAAAGGAGTGACGCATTGATGAAGATTTGTGACAACAAGCAGCAGCGCTTTGCAGGCCGCTTCCCCAACTATCCGGAGGAGCCTTTGCCGGAAATCGGCGATGCGCTTGCCCTCAATCACTGGCGGACTTGTCAGAGGTACTGAACCCGCCGCACCATATAGCATACAGCGCTTCGCCATCGGCCACTGCGCAGCGAGGAACAGCCTGGCATCGCCCCCTATCTGCCGGAGCCGTCGGTACCCTATAGACGGCTTGAGGCAAGGAGCAGCCGCCCCCGCAGCGGAAACCGATGCATAGCATCATATAAGGAGTGAATCGTGATGAACAATCGTGAAATGAAGCAGGAAACCAAGAAGAAGGGCAGCTTTGTAGAGCGCCACCCCAACTTCTTCGAGGCTCTGCGCTACTTTGACGAGTGGAACTACTGCCAGCACTGAGCGGCGGCGTTCCCCCAACCAAATCAACACCTATCTCATATAAGGAGTAAATTGTGATGAAAAAACGTGAATATAAGGAAAAGAAGAACCTAATGGACCGCTTTTGCGACTATCTGGAGCAGCATCCCGAAGTCGGTCAGGCGTTTGAAGCCTACAGCCGCAGCCTCCGCTGAGCGATACCACAATAAGGAGTGAACCATGATGAAAACGATGGAAACCAAGCAGAAGAAGAGTCTGTCCGAGCGCTTCACCGAGTTTGCCGGGCGGCATCAGGACGCCTTTGAGGCGCTGGCCTATAGCAACGAACGCAACTATCACCGTTATTGATCCGGCTCTGCCCTACAGAGCGGAGGTGCTCCGCAGCAGGACACCCCGCGGCATAGCGCAGAATACCCCCGCCGCCCTGACCGCTCCGACCAGGGCAGGGCGAGGACGCTGACAGAAGGTACAACGCCTGTCACCCGGTTGGGTGGCAGGCGCTTTTTTGTTTGAAGCAGGTGCAGCAACGTATTTGCGCGGTTTTTGGGGGGGGGCGCTCTGTCTGTTCCGCCTGAGCGCTGGCGGCATCCCCTTCTTCCAAAATGCAAGATAGCAGAGTAAAACTTGCAAAAACGCCGCCCCGCTATGCGGGACGGCGTTGCAGGTTTTCAATGATAACTCAGACGGCTGCGGCCTGCCGCTTCTTGGCCATGGCCTTGCCGTTGGCCAACATCAGCTTGATGCGGTTCTCCTGATTGATTTTGGTGGCGGAGGGGTCGTAGTCAATGGCGACGATGTTGGACTCCGGGTAATCGTCCTTCAGGGCGCGAATCATGCCCTTGCCTACGATGTGGTTGGGCAGGCAGCCAAAGGGCTGGGTGCAGACGATGTTGTTGGTGCCGGAGTGAATCAGTTCCAGCATTTCGGCGGTGAGCAGCCAGCCCTCGCCCATTTTACAGCCCTCGCCCAGATAGTCCTTGGCAAGTTCCCGCAGCTGGGCGAAGTCGCCGGGGGCGCGGAACCGCCCGGACTTCTCCAGGGCATCTATCGTGTCGTGCTGGCACTTTTCGATGTACCCCATGAAGAAGGTGCAAACCTCCTTCGTGGCGAGGGAGCCGCCGTAGATGTTGTAGTCGCTGACCCGGTTGAAGATTTTAAAAATCATAAAGTCGGTCAGACCGGGTACCACCGGCTCCGTCCCCTCGGACAGGAGAAAGTCCTCCAGGTGGTTGTTGCCCAGAGCGGAGAATTTCACATAAATTTCCCCCACCACGCCGACGCGAATCTTCTCCTGGCTCAAATCCACCGGAATGGCGGCGAAGTCGGCGATGATTTCGTCAAAGCCCCGGCGCATGGCCTTCCGGCTCATGCCCTGGCCGTGGGTGAAGCGATCCACCAGCCGATCCACCCAGGTGGTGACCATTTTGTCGGTGTCCCCCCGGTTCAGCTCGTAGGGGCGCACTTGGTTGGCTACGTTCATAATGATGTCGCCATACATCATGCCGTAAATCAGCTTCTGAATCAGCGGAATGGTCAGGGAGAAGCCGGGGTTGGACTCCATGCCAAAGCTGACGGAGATGACGGGGATATAATCCATTCCCGCCTTTTTCAGCGCCTTGCGGAGCAGGTGGATGTAGTTGGAGGCCCGGCAGCCGCCGCCGGTCTGGGTGATGAACAGCGCCACCTTGTGGGGGTCATAGCCGCCGTTCTTGATGGCGTCCATAAACTGGCCGATGACCAGCAGGGCGGGATAGCAGGTGTCATTGTGGACGTATTTCAGCCCCTCATCCACCACGTTGCGGCTGTCGTTGTTCAGCTGGTCCACATGGTAGCCCTCCAGCTCCAGCAGCTTGCGGAACATACTGAAGTGAATGGGCAGCATCTGGGGCATCAGAATGGTGTACTCCTCCTTCATCTCCTTGGTGAAGAGGAGGCGGCCCTGTTCGTTATATACAAGTTCTGCCATAGTAGGTAAAGTCCTTTCCTGGGGTGCGCCTGCCGGAGATGGTGCCCGGCGGCGCAGCGGTTCCGTTAGACAGCTTTTTCCGTTTCCCGGGCCTCCGCCTGCTCGCTGTCTCTGGCCTCCATGGCCGCAATCAGGGAGCGGACGCGGATCTTCACAGCGCCCAGGTTGGAAATATCGTCAATTTTCAGCTGGGTGTACAGCTTGCCGCCGTCCTCCAGGATGGAGCGCATCTCGTCGGTGGTGATGGCGTCCACGCCGCAGCCGAAGGACACCAGCTGAATGAGCTGCATATCGTCCTGGGTGCAGACGTAGCGGGCGGCGTTGTACATTCTGGAGTGGTAAGTCCACTGGTTCAGCACGGTGCGGGGCTGCTTATCCATATGATAGGCCACCGCGTCCTCGGTGATGAGGACGAAGTTGAAGCCGGTGATGAGGTCGTTGATGCCGTGGTTGATTTCCGGGTCCATGTGGTAGGGCCGTCCGGCCACCACCATGATGGGCATATCGTGGCGTCGGGCGTAGGCGATGTACTCCCGGCCGGTGCCCCGCACCTCGTTCTTGTAGTCGTCATAGGCCTGGTAAGCCTTCCGCACGGCGGCCACCGTCTCCTTCTTGGGTACGTCAAACTCCTGGAGGAAGAACTCGGAAGCGTGCTTTTCAAAGTCCTTGGGCCGGTGGAGGCCGAAGTAGGGGTGATAGAACCGGGTGTCCTTCAGCTGGGGGATGTTGGCCGCCAGCAGGTCGGGGTAGTAGGCCACCACGGGGCAGTTATAGTTATTGTCGCTGGTGCCCTCGTCAAAGTTGTAGCTCATGCAGGGGTAGAGGATGGCGTCCACGTTCTCCTCCAGCAGGGCCAGCACATGGCCGTGGAGCAGCTTGGCGGGGTAGCACACCGTGTCGGAGGGGATGGTGCGCTGGCCCTTGATGTACAGCTTCCGGCTGGACTCCGGGGACAGCACCACCTCAAAGTTCAGGGTGGTGAGCAGGGCGTACCAGAAGGGCAGGTTCTCATACATATTCAGCCCGAAGGGGATGCCGATGCGGCCCCGGACGCCGGTGC
>JAJQFX010000068.1 GCA_021200895.1 Clostridiales bacterium
CCTGTCCGGGCAGTTTCCCCGGCAACGTAAAAACAACCGCAGAAACAGCCGCCGGGCTTTAAGACCCGGAACACCTCCCGGTAAGCTGCTTCTTTATCGGGAAAAGCATGAAATCCATTGAGGGAAAGTACGATGTCAAAGCTGCCGTCTGGAAAGGGCAAGCTTCCCACATCCCCCTGTTGAAAATGGACATGGGTCAGCCCGTCCCGTTTTGCTCTTCTTTGCGCACGGGACATCATCTCCTCGGAATAGTCCAGACAGGTGATGTTCGCATCAGGCAGATTTTGATAGATCGGCATGGTCAGCACGCCGGTACCCACCGGCACTTCCAGCAACGAACCGGAGAAATCCTCTGGAATACCGGAAAGCGCACGGGACAGATATTCAACGTTTTCCGTCTGTCCCATATCCCACACCAGTCTGCACACGGCTTTGCCCAGCAGGGTAGAACAGGTGATCATGCCATCATATAAAGTCGCTTCTTTCCCTAATGTACGATATGCGGATTTGATTGCATCGAATCTGTACATAGTAGCCCCTCCTGTACGTTAGTGTAAGCTAACCCTTAGTATAGCAGAAAGAGACTGCAAAATCAAGCCGTGATCCATTGATTTTTTAGTTTTGCAGATAAAAAGAAAGACCGCCTGTTATCAGGCGGTCTTTCCAAAGCCGTTGAGTTCCGGTTTCCAAGCGTTCAGTGCGATTCCAATCACGTCAATCAGTCCTGAATGCCAGTGGTATTGGCTTTTTATGGTATACACGTTTCCGGCGTGCAGGTTTGGGCGACGCTCCCACGGATGGCCGCCCGGAGGGACGGCACGCTGGCAGGGGGAGACGCTGAGCTCATCGATGCCGATAGCAAGGAAGGCAGGCAGCAGGGAGAGGTCAGCCCCCAGCTCGCCGCAGATGCCGATCCAGATGCCCTCCCCGTGGGCGGCGTCGGCGGCCATTTTCAGCGCCCGCAGGATGGCGGGATGGTGGGGGTCGAAGAACTTCCCCAGGTCGTTGCACTGCCGGTCGCAGGCCAGGGTGTACTGGGTCAGGTCGTTGGTGCCAACGGAGAAGAAGTCCACCAGCTTCGCAAGGTCCTGGGCTATAAAGACAGAGGCGGGCGTCTCTATCATAATGCCGATTTCTGTCTCCGGGTTGAAGGGAATGCCCCCCTTTGTCAGCTCCGCCATGACGCGCTTGCAGGCCCGCTTGCACTCCTTCACCTCCCAGACAGAGGTGATCATGGGGAACAGGATGGCCACCTTGCCATAGGCGGAGGCCCGGTACAGCGCCCGCAGTTGGGGGCGGAATACCTCCGGCCGGTTCAGGCAGAGGCGGATAGCCCGGAGGCCCATGGCGGGGTTCTCCTCTTTCGTCAGATGGAAGTAATCCACCTGTTTGTCCGCGCCGATGTCCAGAGTGCGGATGATGACCCGCTTGCCGCCCATGGCTTCCGCCACCGACTTGTACGCCTGGAACTGCTCCTCCTCGGTGGGGTAGTCGCTGGCGGCCAGATACAGGAACTCGGAGCGGAACAGGCCGATGCCCTGGCCGCCGCTGGCGAGCACAGCGTTGACCTCTTCCGGAGCGCTGATGTTGCAGCAGAGATCAATGTGCCGCCCGTCCAGGGTCACGTCCTCCTGACCCTTCATGGTTTGCATCCGCTCCCGCATCTGCTCCTGCCTGGCCAGCTTCTCCCGGAAGGACTGGAGGGTAATCTCGTCCGGCTCCAGGCAGACCTTGTCTGTCTCCCCGTCGATGTAAGCCGTCCGGCCCTCGTAGCCCTGCTTCAGGGCGTCCCCCAGGCCGCAGATGGCGGGGATGCCCATGGTGCGGGCCAAAATGGCCGTATGGCTGTTGCCGGAGCCGCCCTGAGTGATAAGACCGAGAATTTTGCGCTTATCCAGCTGGAGCGTCTCCGAGGGGGCCAAATCGTCGGCGGCCAAAATCACCGGCTCCTCCGGGTCTACGTTACCCTCCACAACGCCCATCAGGTTGTTCAGAATACGCTGGGTGGCATCTTTGATGTCGGCAGCCCGGGCCTGCATATACGCGTCGTCCGTGGCGGTGAATATGGCCGCGAATTGCTCCCCTGCCTGCTGGACGGCATATTCCACATTGCAGTGCTCCGCCTCCAGCGTGGACAGGATGCAGTCCACATAGTCCTCGTCCTCCACGAACATGGCATGGGTCTCAAAGAGGACGGCGGAGTCCTCCCCGGACTCCGCCCGGCATTGTTCTGCCAGCACCTCCAGCTGCTCCACGGACTGAGCCTGGGCCTGCTCCAAACGGGCCTTTTCGCCTTCGACATCTTCTACCGTGCGCTCTGCGACCGCACCGCTGCTGCGCCGGAAGAAGTACAGCGGCCCGCTGGTCACGCCCTTGCCCTGTATCAAAATCACGTTGCTCCCTCCAGTCGGGTTACTTTTTGGTGAAGCTGCACCCAGGTAGGGTTACAGGGATGGATAGTCGTCATGCAGGGTGCGGTATAGCGCTTTCGCCCTTGCTGCATCCTCCTTGGTGGCCTGGTCATTGTACCGGGCGGCGATGTAGAGCTGCCGGAGGGCCTGGACTGCGGCGGGGTCAAAGGTGTAGCGGCTTTTGGCGGCCACATCCTGGCTGGTGTCGCCAGCCTTCCGCTCCAGCCCCCGGCTGCGGTACAGCGCTAAAAACTTCTGATAGTACAGCCGCACCCGCTGGACAGGGGAGCGGCCAAACCGGGGGAGGGTACGGGGGTTGCTCCCGGCGACGGCGGAGCGCACCGTCTGCCCAGGCTCTTCTTCCTCCGCCTTCCTGGCGCTGCGGGAGAGCCAGCGGAACACCAGCACGACGAGGACTGCCCCCAAAAGCAGCGCAAGGGCGATGCACACCCGGCTGAACAGCTCGCCATTGTTTCCGCTGGCCTCCAGGTCGCCGAACAAGTCCTCCGTATCGCCCAGGGTCAGGGACTGCACCTCCTGCTCCTCCCCGGTGAAGCGGAACTGCACCCAGGAGAAGAGCCACAGCACGCCCTGTATCACCGCGCCCAGCAGCTGGAACAGGGTCATCAGAATGGGGGCGAAAACGGTCTCGTACACCCACCAGAGGGCGGCGGCGCAGCCCTGTAAGAAGGCTCTGGAGCTGAGGCCCAGGGCGGCCAGCCCTATCCCTGCCGCCAGCGCCAGGTTCATGGCCTGATACCGGGGCTGGCAGCACACCGCCAGGTCGTGCCGCAGGGAACGGCTCAGCAGGACGCAGCAGGCCAGCCCGATGAGCCCCGCCGGAATGGTGATGGCGGCAAGGAGGTCTCCGCAGCCGACCATCAGCAGAAACAGGCAAAAGATTAGCAGCGCCTTCCAGAAAACGGAAAAAATATCCAGCTGGCGGCTTTGCTCCGGCACATACCGCCCCCCGGCTGCCAGCCAAATCACATAGAGGGCCGGGGGCGCGATGGCGACCCAGGCGGCAACGTTCCCGCCCGGCAGCAGCCAGCCCGCCGCCAGCAGCACCAGGGGCAGGAGCCGGAGCCATCCCCGCTCCCGCAGCAGGTAGGTCAGCAGGCCCACGGCGCTCTGCACGCCATAGGCGGCCAGCAGCAGCGGGGCCTCCGCCCCGACCAGCGCTGCGAAGAAGCCGCCGAAGGCGTAGTATATTCCCAAGTCAGACAGCAGCTTTAGCAGGACAAGGGCCGTCATAGGGTCGCCTCCTCTCCGATCAGCGTCCACAGCCCCACCCCGGCCCGGTCCGCCCACAGGGCGGCCAGCCGGAGAGCCTCCGGGTCGCGCTCCGGCGTGAGGAACAGCAGGCCGTGGGTGCCGTCAGAGCTGCGCACGGCCCGTTCCAACAGCGCCTCACAGGAGCAGGTGGGCTGATATAGCCCCCGGCCCAGCCCCTCCAGGATGTACAGGAGGTGGCGCTGGCCCAGCCCTTCGCTGACGGACTGCCAGGAGGCAAAGTCTCCGGCGGTGATGGCGTTGGTCTGGAAGGCGTATCGGATGCCCTGCTCCTCCAGCTGGCTGCAAAGGGTGCGGGCCAGGCTGTAGCAGGCTTCCATCAGCGGCTCCGGCTCCTCCGCCTGACAGGCTACATTTAAAACCACGGTGATGGAGGTCTCCAGGGTGTAGTCATACTGCTTCACCATCAGCTTGCCGGTGCGGGCCATCTGCGTCCAGGACAGCATTTTCATCGGCTCCCGGCCTGTATAGTCCCGATAGCCCACCGTCAGCACCGGGTCCTCATAGAGGAAGCGGTTCACGGAGAGGTCGCCGGGGAAGCCGCCGGAGAGCTGCCCCAAATCCTCCGCCGGGGCCTCTTTGGGCAGCACCACCACCTCCAGAAACTGGTCATAGCTCTGCTGTTCCTCAGAAAGGCCCAAAAAATCCCCGCAATAAACCGTCAGCCCATGCACCAGGTACCGCCCCCGCCTGTCGGCGGAGAGGGAGACGCGCTGGTCGAGCCGCTGCCTCGGGGACAGCCAGGTGGTGACGGACAGGTACTGCCCGCCCCGGTTGTCCGGCCGAAGCTGACCGGAGGGCGCGTCCACCGCAAGGCTTCCAGGCAAGCGAACGACCACCCGCAGGAAGGGGAAGAAGGCCGGGCTGTGATTCGTCAGGTGCAGAATCAGGTCAAACTGCGCCCCCGGCTCCACCAGCGGCGCTGAGAAGGATAACGTCGCCTCCAGCCCCTGCAGCCCCCGGCGGCGGGTCAGGTACTGAAGCAGGACAGCCAGCAGCACCACGACGATGAGCAGGGCAATCATGGCTCGGCTTCCAGCGGGACGGGGGTCTTCTCCAGAATGCGCTGGAGAAAGTCCTCCGCCTTGGCCCCCTTGGACCCGCCTCCGGCCCCCAGCCGGTGGCACAGGACGAAGGGAGCCAGGTACTTCACATCCTCCGGCAGCACATAGGCCCGGCCGTTCAGAGCGGCGGTGGCCTGGGCCGCCCGGTACAATGCCTGCGCCCCACGGGTGGAGACGCCGGTGACAAAGGCGCTCTCCTGCCGCGTCCCCTGGATAATATCCATCAGGTAGCCCAGCACAGCCGGGGAGACCTTCACCTCCCGCCAGGCGGAGCGAACGTAGGCGGTCTCCTCCGCCGTGACGACTTGCCCCAGCCCGGCCAGCAAATCGGTGGCGGCGGGGCGGGCCAGGACGGACATCTCCTGTTCCCTGGTCATGTACCCCAGGGAGAGGCGCATGAAGAACCGGTCGATTTGGGCCTCCGGCAGAGGGAAGGTGCCGTAGGATTCCAGCGGATTCTGGGTGGCCATCACCAGGAAGGGTTCCTCCAGAGGCATGGTGTCGCCGTCCACCGTCACCTGCCGCTCCTCCATAGCCTCCAACAGGCTGGACTGGGTGCGGGGAGTTGCCCGGTTGATTTCATCCGCCAGGACGATGTTGGACAGCAGCGGGCCGGGGCGGAACTGAAACGTCCCGGTTTTCTGGTTGTAAAAGTGGATGCCGGTCAGGTCGGAGGGCAGCAGGTCGGGGGTGAACTGGATACGCTTAAAGTTGCCGCCCACGGTTTTGGCGAAGGCCCGGAGCAGCATGGTCTTGCCGGTGCCGGGTACGTCCTCCAGCAGCACATGGCCGGAGCAGAGAAAGCTCGTCAGCACCAGGGTGATGACATCGTCCTTCCCAACGATGACCTGGGAGCAGTTTGCCAGCACCTTTTCTTTGTAATCTGTAAATCGGGAGAGCTCTAACATGGGATACCTCGGTTCTAGGATGGGGTTACAGGCCGTCAGACGGGACGGACATGGGCGAGTTTTCGCCTAAAGTATTATAGGCGTAAATTGCAGAGAATGTCAAGTATCTCGACAAAGGCTGTCGGTTTGTCGTGGCCGGCCTTTTGTATGTGTCAGAAATAGGGAACCTCTGAACAAATGCAGCCGATTCAAGAGTCCGCTTGGTGTGCATAAAAAGGCCGCCCACCGTTGTGCGGCGGGCGGCAGAAGTACAATGAGCGTTACAGAACTTTGGAGAGGAAAAGCTTCGTCCGCTCCTCCTGGGGATGGGAGAAAATTTGCTCAGGAGTACCCTGTTCCAAAATGCCGCCGCCGTCCATAAACAGAACTCGGGTGGCGACCTCACGGGCAAACCCCATCTCATGGGTGACTACCACCATGGTCATGCCGTCGTCGGCCAGCTCCTTCATCACCTCCAGCACCTCACCTACCATCTCCGGATCTAGCGCGGAGGTGGGTTCATCGAAGAGCATGACTTTGGGCTTCATCGCCATGGCACGGACGATGGCAATTCGCTGCTTCTGGCCGCCGGAGAGCTGGGAAGGATAGGCGTTGGCCTTGTCTGCCAGACCGACCCGGCGCAGCAGGGTCATAGCGTTCTCCTCCGCCTCCGCTTTGCTCATTTGCTTGAGGCGCACGGGCGCCAAGGTCATGTTTTTGAGTACGCTGAGGTTGTTGAACAGATTGAAGTGCTGGAACACCATACCCATCTTCTGACGCATCTGGTTGATGTTGGTTTTGGGGTCGGTCATGGATACTCCGTCAAAGATGATCTCACCGCTGGTGGGCATCTCCAAGAGGTTGAGACAGCGCAGGAAAGTGGACTTGCCGGAACCGGAGGGGCCGATGATAACGACCTTTTCCCCTACTTGAATGTGTTCCGTAATGCCGCTAAGCACCTCATTGTCACCAAAACTCTTATGTAAATCCTTAACGACGATCACTTTCGCGCAGCCTCCTTTCCAGTTTCCCCTGGAGCCAGGTGAGCACCATGACCAGGGCCAGATAAATCAGGGCGGTGCCAATTAGCGGGAACATAGCCTCATAGGTCCGGCTGTAAATCCCCTGGGCGGCATAGAGCAGCTCCTTGCCGCCGATATAAGTGATGAGCGAAGTGTCTTTGAGCAAGATGATAAACTCATTGCTCAGGGCGGGGAGTACCGCTTTAAAGGCCTGGGGAATGACGATATAGCGCATGGTGTCGAGGTAGCCCAGGCCCAGGGAGCGACCAGCTTCCGCCTGGCCGGGGTCCAGAGACATGAGTCCGCCGCGGATGATTTCAGACACATAGGCGCCGGAGTTGATGCCCAGCGTCAGAGCGCCTACGGCGGTGAAGTTGCGGCTGCTGGCGAAGATGACCATTCCCATAATCAGCAGCTGAACCATCATCGGTGTGCCGCGAATGACTGTAGTGTAAACGGAACAGATAACGTTGAGTACGCCCAGCAGGGGATTGCGGCGCCCGGGCAGCTGCTGATCGTGAGCGGTGCGCAGCATGGCCACCAAAACACCCAGGATAATACCGATGACCAGTGCCATGGCTGTGACTACCAGCGTGGTACCTACGCCGCCCAGATATTGTTTCCAACGGTCGGCCTCAATAAAGGCTTGATAGAATTTTACATAGAAATCTTGCCAAAACGTGACCTCTTCTCCACTGGAAATCAGCGCCTTCCATTGGGTATAGTATTCCAAGAGAACGGCCCCCTTTCGTTTCTATAAGGATAGCACAAAGAGGGCGAGCTATCTCGCCCTCTTTGTGCGACAGATGCAATATTACTCGGCGGAGATGTACTTATCCACAATGGACTGGATGGTGCCATCCTCGGTCAGTTCAGCCAGGGCATTGTTGACCGCTTCCACAAGCGCGGTGTTGCCCTTGGCCATGCCAATGGCGTACTCCTCGCTGACATACTCGGTGTCCAGAATCGTCAGGCCCGCGTTGGCGGCCACAAACTCCTGGGCGGGAGCGCTGTCAATGACCACGCAGTCCACCTGGCCGTTCATCAGCGCCTGGACGGCGGTGATGCCATTGTCGTAGGCGACTACATGATCCTCGCCATAGTCGTCAGTGCAGTAGATGTTGCCGGTAGTGGCCCGCTGCATACCAATGACGTAATCGCCCAGCGTGTCAACGGTCACTTCGGAGCCCTCGGGAACGATGACGACCTGCACGCCGGTGGCATAAGAGTCAGAGAAGTCCATCACCAGCAGGCGATCATCGGTGACGGAGACACCGGCCATGACAATGTCGCTCTTGCCCTGCTGAACAGCCAGCAGCGCAGAGTCAAAGTCCATATCGTCGATTTGGAGCTCCAGGCCCAGCTTCTCCGCAATGGCGGTGGCAATCTCCACGTCAATACCCTCGAAGCCGCCGTCGTCGGTGGTCATTTCATAGGGAGGGAACGCGGCGTTGGTGCTCATGGTCAGCACGCCTTCGGTAACGGTGGTGAGGGTGGCAGACTCACCATCATCCTCTGTCTCCTCGGTATCGGTTTCCGATTCGACGTTGGATTCTGCTTCGGTGTTGGAGGCCTCCTCGGTGGAGGCGTCAGCGCTCGATGCGGAAGCATTACCTGTGGAGGTGTCTCCGGAACCGCAGGCGACCAGGGCCAAACACATGGCCAGCGCCAGAAGCATAGCAATCAGTTTTTTCATTTCATTCACTCCTGATTTAAATTTTCCAGCCGTCCAACCGTCCGCACTGGAAGGAGGGGCGGAAACGGCGGTGAATCATTGAGGTTCGCTCCCGCGCAAAGCAGACTGCCAACGGTGAAACGTCCCCTCAGTTGACTCACTTATTATACATCTCCGTTTACGGTAATGCAAGGTCAATTCAAGTTTTTGCATTTATACACGGTAAAATTGGATATTCTTACAGTTATACCGGGAAAAAAACGGAGAAAAACCTGCGAAGCGCCGAATGAGATCCTGAAAAATGAAAGTTCTTCATTCAGGTGATTCATTTTGCAGAACGGGAGAGTGGACAGCTCGGCCCGTTCGAGCGGCATAATAACGGGAGGAAAAAGGCGGAATGCTGCCGTTATAGAGGCTAATGGAAAAGCACGCTGCAAATGACGCAGATGCAGATGATGCAGTCAGGGAGGATTCACCTGAAGGTGAAACGGAAGGAACCTGTCAAGGTCTCAGCACAGGCTGCCGTCCTGCCAAATCTGCTCCTTGGAATAGACGATGTTGCCGGAGCCGCCGTCCAGCCGCCCCTCCGGCCCCATGGCCTTGGCAATCAGCCCCTTGGTGCCCCGGAACTCCATGGGCTGGTCGTCTGTCCGCCCGGCCCGGATGTCCTCACAGACCTGGATGCAGCTGTCCAGAATGTCCAGGGGCAGTTCCCCGTTGCCGTGGGAGGCGAGAACGCGGTCATACTTCCCGTCCAGCGCCGCCCTGACCCGTTTCAGATGCTGTTCATAGTGGGCCACGGAGAGGGAATAGGTGTCATACAGGAAGGTGAAGCCGTTGCAGGCGTCCCCCAGCAGCAGGATGCGGGCATTTTCCATCAGCATGACCACGGAACCCTTCGTGTGGCCGGGCAGGGCGTAAACCGCGATGGTCTCCCCGCCCAGGTCGAACCGGTCGCCCTCCTTTAAATCCCGAAACAGGGAGAAGGGGGCGGTGGGGATATAGTCCTCCTCCGTAACGGTGATACCCTCCTCCGCCAGCGCCATGCCCTGGTGCCGGAAGGCGTCGTCGCCGTGGGGAAGGTAGATGTACCGGTCCTCATGGTTCAGGTAAATGGGGCAGTCAGCGAACTCCCCGCTGCCCATGGCGTGGTCTGTGTGGCCGTGGGTCAGCAGCACGGTCAGCGGCTTGTCCGTCAGCCGGGCCACCGCGCCCCGGAGGCTGCCGAAGCCGCTGCCGGTGTCGATGAGGACGGCGCGGCAGTCGCCCTCCACCAGATAGCAAAGCTCGGTGCAGACGGCGTAGATGCGGGTGATGCGGTCGGTGACCTTTTCCGTCCGAAAGTGAATCATAGGATAACCTCCTGTTATAGATGCAAAGGCACACCCCATTCGGCAGCGCGGACGAACGGGATGTGCCTGCTATACTATATGTGAATGGTTAGGGGCAAATCAGCCTGCGTTCCAGCCGCCGTCCACGACCAGCACTTCGCCGTTGACATAGCTGGAGTCGTCGCTGGCGAGGAACAGGGTGGCGGCAGCCAGCTGCTCCGGTCTGCCAGGTTCCGGTGCGGCGGCCAGCACGTCCTTCACCCGGCCGTAGCCGCTCATGTTGGGCATACCCATAGAGGTGGAGATCTCGGTCTTGACACCGCCGGGGGCCACAGCGTTGCAGCGGATGCCGTTGGGGAGGTACATGAAGGCGGTGTTCTTCGTCAGGGAGAGCACAGCTGCCTTGGAGGCGCAGTAAATCGCGCCGGCGCAGGTGCGCATACCGCCGAGGGAGGCGATATTGATGATGTTGCCGCCGTTGCCCTGGGCCAGGAACACCTGGACAGCCTTGCGCATGGCGTACATGGGGCCGTAGACGTTGACGGAGAACACCTGCTCCATCCGCTCATTGGTGGCGTCTCCGATGGGGGACATATCATCCATCACACCGGCGTTGTTTACCAGAATGTCCAGCTTGCCGAACTCAGAGACCGCCATATCAATGGCGGCGTTCACGTCCGCTTCCTTGGACACGTCGCCGGGGCAGGGAACGACCTTGCCGGGATAGTCCGCCGCCGCGGCGGCCAGAGCCTCCAGCCGCTCCTTGCGGCGGGCCACGGCGATGACATTGGCGCCCTCCTTGGCGAACAAGTCCACAATGGCTTTGCCAATGCCGGAGGATGCTCCGGTGACGACGACAGATTTACCTTCTAACTTCATGCGGTACACTCCTTCTGTTTTTGGTGGTACGGATATTCAGTCATACGGCGGGTCAGCGTTCCGAATGACCACATTATAACAATTATAACATGAATCGGGCGGCTGTCAATAGGGCGCGTTTTCGTTGCGCGGAAAGTGGGTTTCATATAAAACCTGCGGAATGTGCGATAAGGCCGAGAGGGGATTCTGGTAGACGGCCCGTGCCCTGCGACACAGGCCGCCTTTCTCCTGCGTATGGAGTTTACCCTTCTCCATGCAGGCTCACTTTATGGAGCAAGTTGTCGATAAAAACAAATAATTAGCTTGCATATTT
>JAJQFX010000052.1 GCA_021200895.1 Clostridiales bacterium
ACCCCACCCAGCTGCCGGAGGGCTGCGCGTTCAGCCCCCGCTGTCCCTACGCCGGCGCGGAGTGCCGTCAGGGCAAGATTCCCAACCTGGAGCTGACTCCGGGCCACTTCTGCCGCTGCGCGAAGCTTGAGAAGAAGGAGGAGCAGTAACATGAGCACCCCTTGTATCGAGGTGAAAAACCTCCAGAAATATTTTAAGGTCCGCAACGGCTTTCTCCACGCCACGGACGATGTCTCCTTCAAAATCGAAAAGGGAAAGACCATGGGCATCGTGGGCGAGTCCGGCTGCGGCAAGTCCACCCTGGGCCGTACCATCATCCATATGCACGAGAGCACCGGCGGCCAAATCTTCTACAACGGCGAGGATGTGACCAAGGTCAGCCACCATGAGCTGAAGGAACTGCGCACCCATATGCAGATGGTGTTCCAGGACCCCTATTCCTCCCTGAACCCCCGCTTTACGGTGGAGCAGACCATCCGAGAGCCGCTGCAGCTGACCCACAAGTACACCAAGGCCCAAATCGACGAAGAAGTGACCCAGCTTATGGAGCTGTGCGGCGTGGAGGAGCGCCTGCGCCTGGCCTATCCCCATGAGATGGACGGCGGCCGCCGCCAGCGTGTGGGCATCGCCCGTGCCCTGGCACTGAACCCGGAGTTCATCGTCTGCGACGAACCGGTGTCCGCCCTGGACGTTTCCATTCAGGCTCAGGTATTGAACCTGCTGAAGGAATTGCAGCAGAAGCGGAACCTGACTTATATGTTCGTCACCCATGACCTGTCCGTGGTGCGGCATATCTCCAACGACATCGGTGTCATGTACCTGGGCCAGATGGTGGAGACCAGCGAGTCCAAAGAGCTGTTCGTCCAGCCCCTGCACCCCTACACCAAGGCGCTGCTGTCCGCCATCCCCTCCACCAACATCCACTCCAAGCAGGAGCGCATCATCCTGAAAGGGGAGATCACCTCCCCCATCAACCCCAAGCCTGGATGCCGGTTCGCGGCCCGCTGCCCCTATGCCACGCCGGAGTGCAGCCAGCCCCAGCATTTGGAGGAGGTTCTGCCCAACCACTTCGTCTCCTGCCACCGGTGCAAGGAAATCAACAACCTGTAAGCGGCCTTGTACGGGCATAAGAAAGGCAACAGAATGAAAAAAATGATTGTACGCGCCGACGATGTGGGCTATACCCATGTTTTCAACATCGGCACCTTTGAGTCCATTGACAACGGCATCGTCACCTCGGCGGACGTAATGCTGGAGTCCCCTGGCACGGTGGAGGCCCTGGAGTTCCTCAGGGAGCGGCCCTGGCTCTCCATCGGCTGGCACAGCCACTTCTGGTTCAGCCCGGTGCTGCCGGTGGAGCAGGTGCAGTCCCTGCTCATCCCCGGCACCAACCGGTTCCGCCCGGACATCGGCACCACCGATGAAATCGACGCCGGAGAGCTGGAGGCGGAGTGCCACGCCCAGATGAAGCGCTGCCTGCAAATCCTGGGCAGAGTGCCGGACACCACCGACCTGACCAGCGCAAAGACGGTGTTCAACGCCGTGAAGCAGAAGATTTGCGACGACTACGGCATCGTCTACAACTTCGCCACCAAGGGCGACCGCTCCGGCATCAAGTACCCGGACGAGAAGTGGAAGAGCCGGAATATCTACATCCCCGCCCCCGCCTTCGCCTATGAGAAGGTCTTTACCGACTCGCTGACGGAGCAGTACGAGGAGTACGACCCCATCCGGTACTACCTGGAGGACCCGGACAAAATGCTGGAGCTGCCCGACGATGTGATTTTCGAGCAGTCCTGGCACCCCGGCTATGTGGACTACACCGTCTACAAGCAGGGGGACAACGGCCCCCGCGCCAAATACTTCACCACTGTCCGGGCGGAGGATGTGGCGGCCCTGACCTCCGACACCCTGAAAAACTGGGTCAGGGAGCACAAAATCGAGCTCATCAACTTCCGGGACGCGCTGTATGGCACGCAGGAGTACCAGAACCACCTGCGCAGCATCGACAGCGACCTGTACCTGGGGAACCCGTGACATCGGCAGAGGAAAGAGGTTACTATGGCTTATTATAATGAAACATATAGCTATCCCGACCTGTTCCTCTGGCGGGATGAGACGTGGGAGGGCTGCGAAAACGCAGCCGCCCCTCTCTTCCGCAAGCTGGAGCAGCTGATTGCGGCGGAGCAGCAGGCGGCCCCTGCCGTCGACCATTATGCTGACCGCCACGACGAGGCAACAGATAAGGTCAACCGCGCCGCCTACTTCCCGGACGTGTTGCAAGCCTGGCAGGAGAAGGGGATGTACTTCTCCAGCTACGGCATGATGGGGGAGCAGATGGCCCCCACGGCGGTGGAGCGGCACCAGCTCTATGACCCCAGGGTGCTGCTGGTCCCCTACGTCGAGGCAAACCGGGACGACCCCCACAACGCCATGAACCGCCTGGCGGAGAACGCGGAACTGCTGGAGACGGCGGCCAGGGAAAACATCCTGGTGCAGTTTGCCGAGTGCAAGGAGAGCGTCAGCGGCGCGCTGATGGAGAAGGCCATCGAGACCCAGGGTACCTTCCGCATCTCCTATGACCCCCTCTATCTGGACATCTCCGCCCTGGTGCGCCACGGGCTGACGCTGGCGGATGTGCCGGGCCTGGATTTGGCGGCCTGGCCGGAGCCGGAGACCCTGGCCGGGCGGACGGCGGTGAACATCTCCGACAAGTGGCAGGTGAACCTGGCCCACCAGTACACCATCGGCGGCATTTACCGCCGGGGCCAGCCGGAGTGGGACTATGAACGCCACATCCGCAGCATGGCCGGCAAGCGGCAGGCGGAGGGGATGCGCTTAGAGCATGACTACACCGACCCCTACGACCCCAAAATGGCTGCCTTCTGGCGGGAGAAGGGCATCCGGTGCGAAGACCACTATATTGGCCACGACTGGTATGTGACCCTGACGCCGGAGTCCGCTTACACCCATCCCGACCACAAGCTGCCGGTGCTGCTCACCCTGAAAGAGCCCCGGACGGCCTGCCCCTGCACCATGCAGACGGCCTTCCAGTTCTACTATGACTTCATCGAGCTGTGCGGCCGGGGCGAGTTTATGATGGTCTACTTCGCCCTGGAGACGCCGGAGGACAACGATGAAGTGCTGCCCTTCGTGCTGGAGGAGGTGCTGGCGGCCTATCCCACCGACCCCTCAAGGGTGTACATCACCGGCCAGTCCCACAACGGGTACTACGCCCTGGAGTTCTACCGTCGGCACCCCAAGCTGATTGCCGCAGCGGCTACCCTGTGCGACCCGGTGGGCTTGCAGGTGGGCGCCAGGATAGACTACTATCTGAAGAAGGCACCGGAAATCATCGACTCCTTCCGGCAGTACGACTATCCCCTCATTGACATCAACGGCCAGCTGGAGAACAGCTACCAGAAGACGAACCGCACCCCGGAGAAAATCGACGAGGATGTGACCTACTTCCAGAACCGCCTGGCGGCCTTCAAGCTGCCCATGCGGAGCCGGGAGGAGATCCTCGCCGCCCAGAACAGCCCGGACTACGTCACCAGAAAGAACGGCGTCCCGGCGGACAGAACAGAGGTGCGCTATGTCATGGGCAGCGAGGCCTACCTCTCCGATTACCGGAATGAAAACGGGAAGTGGTACTTCCGCTACATCTCGCTGGAGAACACGCCCCACATGATCATGCCCCAGATGGCGGAGCTTTCCTGGGAGTTCCTGCGCCGCTTTGCCCGGAACACGGAGACCGGCGAAGTGATAGAGCGCTATTGACCTGCCCCCGGACAGCATTGATTCCCTGACGAAAAAGGCTTGCCGAATTTCATTTGTCTTCGGCAAGCCTTTGTGTTAAACTGTATTATATCACGGAAGAAACGGAAGGAACACGGAATGTATCGACTGAATCTGCGAGAGAATGCCTTTGTACAGGATTGCACCGAAGGCGTACAGGAGAACCTGCTGGACATGGGCTTCGACGGCCTGGCTATGTACTATGCGCCGGAGCTGCTGACGGAGCGGCGCAGGGCGAAGAGCAAGGTGGGCGTGGTGATTATGCACTGCGACCAGAACTATATGGCGCTGGCTATGGGGCCCCGTCTGGCCCAGCAGGGCTACCGGGTGGTGGCCTGCGAGGCGAAGGAGGGCGGCGTCATTGAGGACAAGTTCCCCATCATTGACCGGGCTATCCGGTTCCTGAACGCCCAAGGGGCGGAAAAAATTGTCCTGATGGGCCACAGCGGCGGCGCGACGCTGATGACCGCCTATCAGGCGGTGGCGGAGCGCGGCCCGGAGATTTTCCAGGGGCCGGAGAAGCTGTGGAAGTGCCAGTGCCGCGGCCCCCTGACCCCGGCGGACGGCATCATGCTCATCGACGCCAACTATGGCAACGGGGTCATGACCCTCCTCAGCCTGGACCCGGCGGTGACGGAGGAGGGCAACGGCGTCAGGCTGGACGGCCAGTGGAATCTCTTTGATGAGAAGAACGGCTACCGGAAAGACGGCGCACAGTACAGTCCGGACTTCGTCCGGGCCTACCGGGCAGCACAGGTGCGCCGGAATGACCGGCTCATCGCCGCCGCCCAGGCCAGGCTGGCGGCTATCGCCTCCGGCAGCGGCGATTATCTGGACGATGAGCCCTTCATTGTGGCGGGCGGCAGCCAAATCAAGCCCAACAACCGGATGCTGCCCCAGGATCTGCGGCTGCTGGCCCACACCGAAGGGGAGTATGACCTCCTCCACGGGGACGGCAGCGTCACCCATGAGATGGTGTACGGCGTCCGCGTGCCGGAGGTTGACCGCAGCTTCTCCTCCCTCTACGGGATGGGGGCGAATAAGAACACGGTGAAGGGCTTCCTCAGCGCCCAGGCTATCCGGGCCTCCGAGGAGGACTTCGCCATCGGGGAGACGGGCGTCACCGGCATCGACTGGGATTCCAGCTATGCCTCCCCCGTCGCCAATGTGAAGTACATCACGGCGCCCATGCTGACCATGGGCATGACCGGCAGCTATGAGTACCTGGCCGCGGAGATGATTTACCGGGCGGCGCGTATGACGGATAAGCGCATCGCCTTCGTCCACGGGGCCACCCACGTCTTTACGCCCAACCACAACGCGGAGCAGGTGCCCGGCGAGTTTGGCGACACGGAAGCGGCGCTGTATGCCTACATGGGCCAGTGGCTGGAGCGGTTCCTTTAAATATAGGAGGTTAAAGCAATGCAGACGTTACAGGGAAGGACCTGCGCTTTCGCAGGGGCCACCGCCGGAGACGGCGTGGCGGCGGTGAAAGCCCTCTGTCAGGGCGGCATGAACGTTGTGATGATGACCCACGCGGCAGCCAGGGCCCAGGCCCTGGTGGACGAGGTCAACAGCCTGGGCTACTCTGGCCGTTGCGTCGCCGTAGGCGCGGCGGAGGACGGCCCGGCGGAGGAATCCACCGCCGCCTATGAACGGCTAGAGCGGGAGTTTGGGTCGGTGGATGTGATTATCTCCAACACCGGCGGGCTGGGGGACGGCACCCCCATGGAGCAGGTGGAGACGGATGTGCTGATGCATGAGGTGGAGCATCTGGTGGCGGGCAGCTTCAACATGATGAAGGCAGCCCTGCCCAGCCTGCGCCGCAGCAAGGCCCCCCGCATCATCCTGATGACCTCGGTGGAAGGGGTGGAAGGCGGCGTACACGGCAGCTTCGTGAACGCCGTAGCCAAGGGCGCGGTGAACGCCCTGGCGAAGAATGCCGCCGCCCGGCTGGCCGGGGAGGGCGTCACGGTGAACTGCATCGCCAAGGGAGCCATCCCCCGGGTGGAGGGGCTTCACCCCGGCGACCTGGATCCGGCGGACTTTCTGCCCTCCATCCCCATGGGGCGGCTGGGCACGCCGGAGGATTTGGCCCAGCTTATCTGCTTCCTGGCCAGCGAGGAGAGCGGATACATCACCGGGCAGACCATCTCGGTCAGCGGCGGCCTGGAGCTGCGGCCCTGAGGGTGAAACGGCGCAAACCGATGCAAACAACGGCTGCGGTTCCTGAACTTGGAGCCGCAGCCGTTTCGCTGCATCGTCAATCCTTTGCATCCCGGCGGCGGGCCAGTTCCGCCGCGTTCTCCGCCACCCGCCGCTTGTTCAGCGGGTAGAGGAACAGCAGCACCAGCCCCACGCAGGTCAGTCCGAGAATGGGGACGATGCAGGAGATGCGGAAGATGCCCTCTGTCACGTCCGGGTCAAACTGGGTGGCCTCCGTGCAGCCGATGAGGGTCAGCAGGCCCCCCGCCATGCCGGAGGAGAAGCCCTGCCCCAGCTTCCGGGCAAAGGAGTACACCGAGTAAATCGCGCCGTCCTCCCGGATGCCGCTGCGCACCTCCGCATCGTCAATGACGTCGGTAATCATGGCCCAAATGACAGTGTTGAAGAAGCCCAGGCCCACAAAGGCCAGGGTGTAAAACGCCACATAGACATAGGCGTTCTCCGGGCGGAGCAGGAGGCAGACCAGATAGACCAGCGCCCCGAAGAAGCAGGACACGGCGGACAGCTCCTTTTTGCCGAACCGCTCCGCCAGCCGGGTGGCCAGCGGGGCGCAAATCACCAGCACCGCCAGCGACCCGGTCAGGGAGGCTACCGACTGAGCCCGGGTGCTGCGGTAGAAGTTAGGGAACACGTACCCCGCCATCCCCTGCATACTCAGCATGGCCAGCAGCAGAAGGATGGCGGCGGCGATGATACCCAGCAGCGCCCGGTTGCTGGCGAGGCTCCGCAGCATTTTGGGGATGTCCAGCTTCTCCTGGTTGGCGGGCACCTCCACCCGCTCCCGCACCAGATGGAAGCACAGCAGATGGCACACCACGGCGGAGACGCTGAACACCCCGGCGATGGCGGTCATGCGGCTGCCGGACATCATCGGGTTGCCGTCCACGGTGACGTAGGCTGCCAGTGGAACGCCTACGCCAATCACCAGCCCCGCCAGGGTGGAGCCCACCGTGCGCCAGGTGGAGAGGTCGGCCCTGTCCCTTGGCTCCGGGGAGATGGCGGAGGCCATGGAGCCGTAGGGGATGTTGATGGCGGTGTAGAAGAAAGAACCCCACAGCAGATAGGTGAAGAACATCCAGAACACCCGGAAGGGATAGGGGGCCCCGGCGAAGCCGGACTGATAAATCAGGAAGGAGGACACCGCCACCGGCCCGCACATCCGCCGTATCCAGGGGCGGAACTTGCCGTCCCTGGTGGGGTGGGAGCGGTCCACGATTTGCCCCATGGTCACGTCGGTAAAGGCGTCCAGGAAGCGGGCCAGCATCATCAGCGCGCCCACCAGGGCAGGGGAGATGTCCATAATATCTGTGTAATACTTCAGCATGAAGGAGGAGGACAGAAGGAAGGTGAAGTCGTTGCCGAAGTCACCGAACATATAGCCCACCTTGTCCGCCATGCCGAAGGGGTGAGGGGTAGCCGGTCTGCTGCGTGCCATGTGGTTTGCTCCTTTTTCTGCCGATTTGCAAGGGTTAGTCTGCCCGGTTTGGCGGAAAAGGCAGCAGTATGTTGGTTGTTATTTGTTTCCAGCTTTAGAGAAAAGAAAGCGGCTGCAACCGTTTTTACACGGTTGCAGCCGCTTGAAAGCTGTTTGGTCAGATGGTAATCATACCGTTCTCGTCCTTTTTCATGGGAATCACGACCATCAGGTCAATGACACTCATGGCCATGGAGAAGCCCGTCCAGCAGAGCGCCAGGTACAGAATGGCGGTAGGCCACATCTTCACATAGAAGCGGTGCCCTCCGGCCCAGCCGGTGAAAATCAGGAGCAGGATATAGTTCCGCTTGGAAACCGTCACCTTCACCCGCTTGTCCTGATGGTCAAAGTACATGGCGATGGGATTCGGGCGCTTTTTCCGGCGGTTGCCGTGCCGGTCAATGACGTAGTCATCCTTTATGCCATATTCTTCTTTGACCTGTTTCAGCTCTTCCTCAGCGGCGGCCATTTCGGCAAAGCTGACACGGTTTGCCTCGCGCTGTTCGCGCTCCTGCTTTCTGCGTTCTGAACGTTTCACTGGTAGGATTACCTCTTTCCGAGATTAGGGATGCTTAGGATGGAATCAGGCTTCCTCTGCGGCAGCCTCCGCCTTGATGCGGGCCACTTCGCCCTGAATCTCTGCCATTCTCTCCTTGGTCAGGGGGTAGAAGTGCAGAGCGATGATGTTGGCAATCAGGCCGCAGATGAGCAGGCCATAGGCCAGGAAGGCCACGCCGACACGCAGGCCCCAGGTGACGGTGTCGCCCATGACGGGGTTATGGTCGGAGAAGCCGACAGCGGCAAAGACCACACCGGCAATCAGGGGAGCCAGGGAGGAGACGAGCTTATCCACGAAGGAGAACAGGGTACCCATCAGGCCGGGGACGTACTTGCCGCTACGATACACCTCGTAGTCGGCGCAGTCGGCGGTCATGGGGATGACCAGGTTGCCGGAAATGCCCTGGGAACCGGACTGCAGCACGGTCAGCACGCAGTACAGAATCAGGAAGTAGCCCCAGTTCATTGCACCGGTCTCCGGGTTGGAGGTCATGGTCGTCGGATCGCCGACCAGCCATAGCACAATCAACAGGGCATTGACCACAATGCCGCCATAAGAGCCGAAGAGCATGGCCTCCTTCTGGCCCATACGAGGCGCCAGGAGGGAAACGGCAAGGAATGCGATAATTGCGTTGGGCACTGTCAAGATACCTGTGACGTTGGACTGCAGCAGGGTGGACCCGGCAATACAGGAGAACATGGCCACGGTGACGGCGCTGGTCTTAGCGGAGGAGCCAAGCTTATCCGTAGAGGCGGAGACCACCAGCATCTGAATGGCGCGGTTGCTCTTCAGGGTCTCCCAGTAGTCCCGCAGGCCCACCTTGACGGGCTTGCCGGTGCCGAAGAACTCCGACCGATCCTTGGGGGCGATGGAGATGACGGCGATGATAGTGAAGATGCCAGCGCAGATAGCGGTGATCAGCCACAGGGTATGGAAGAACTGCGTGGAGCTGTATCCACCGTAATCCGCATAGTTGTTGGCGATGATGGGGGTCAGGATACCAAAGCCTGCGAACAAGATAACGTTGAATGCCGCATCGAAGGCGGAGAACAGCGGGCGCTGCTTCGGGTCATTGGTCAGGCAGGACTGGGCGGACTTGGTGCAGACGCACTGGCAGGTATAGCCGAGATAGTAGACCGCGGAAATGATGATGAAGAACACAAGGCGGATGGCGGTGTTCTCCGGCAGCAGATGGGTCACATGGAACAGGATGAAGCTGGCCACGCACAGGATGACCTGACCAATTACCATGAAGGGACGGTTCTTACCGAATCTGCCGTTGGTCTTGTCCACCATGAAGCCGACGAAGGGGTCGGTCACGCCGTCCCAGACACGCATGATCGTGGAAAAGCTGGAGGCCAGCACCATGCCGACGCCGACGAAGCCCATCAGGTAATAGCTGACGTAGTTCATCATGAACAGATAGGTGTTGGTGGCGGTATTATTTAGGCAGAAGCCGCAGATACGCCAGACAGGTACGCGGTGAATACCGTTTTCACCCATGTATTTTGAAGGATCACTCATTAGTTTGCCTCTCCTTTCTTCCGCACGCTGACGCGGCGGATGCAGCAGTGTTGTAGGGTCGTTTTGCCATTGGTTCAGGGAACTCCTTTCGGTCTGACAGCTGCGCCGTAACTGTTCACGAAGCCGGTGGCGGCGCTGCCAATAATGCTGTTGCAATACCCCCCTTTTTTTTATTTTTATATAACACGGGTTGCCTCACGTGAAATATACATATTTCTGCACTAGGACATACAAACTCCGAAACTTATTTTATCTACTTTACTGATTTTACTCCAATTTCATGGAAAAATCAACAAAGGATTCTAGGACATTCCTCCTGTATTTTTGTAATTTTGTTCATATTTAACAGGAGCGTTTTTGCCCTGTTTGATAAAAGCGACTGAACCGGGCCGCGAATGACCAGGATTTTCCTTCATTTTTGCCATTTTTCGCAAAAAACAACGGAAGAACCCGCCGCCCGCGGCGTCCTATCCCGGCGGAGCGGCGAGTGAAAAAATCGTATTTTATGTTACAAACTGAAAAAGCTGCCGCATCAGCCGCATCCGGGGCAGGAGGAAGGTGCTGGCGCTGTCAGTATAACACAGCTCCATCTGGAAGGGCTCCCCCTCCTCATTCTCGAACACAAAGACCACCACATGGTAGCCCCGCTGGCTGTCTGTATATTGCAGCTTGGTGGCGGCGTACTCCGCCTGCCCTACGGTGGCCTCATCGGTGGAGACCTCCGCGTCCCCGGCGGCGGCGCGTACCGCCTCTATGGTGGCCTCCACTGTCTCCGCTCCTCTGGATACCGTCAGCACCCCCTGGGCCAGGCCGTCCTCGTCCGTCAGGTCGGAGGTGAAAATCGCCGACTGGCTCTCCTCGTCCCAGGCGCAGCGGAACGTCTCGTAGGGATACTCCATGGTGAAGCCCAGGCTGCACTGGAAGGTGAAAAGGGATACCTCCACCGCCTCATCGTTGACCGTGATGGTCTCCGTGCGCTCAGTGGCGCTGTCCACCCCGTTGGGGAGGACGCTTTCCGTCTCCTCCACCTCCGGGGCCAGGTTCCTGCTGCTCTCCCCATCCGATGTACTCTGCTCCGCCGCCAAAACCGAGGTCGGCTCGGAAAACTCCACCTGGCAGGCCGTCAGGGGCAGGACGCACAAGCAGGCCAATACCAGTGGCAGTATGGTACGCTTTTTCATAGTATCAACTCCTATGGCACCATCTTAACGGATTTTCCCCTGTTTGGCAAGGGGGGACGGCGGAAAATTGAACAAAACCGCCCGTCCCTATCCCCCGACCTCCGTTTGACCC
>JAJQFX010000054.1 GCA_021200895.1 Clostridiales bacterium
TTTGCAACGCATTTATGGCGCAAATTTACCGCAAGGCACCGAAGTGCATTTGTTCAGAGGTTCCTTAGCATATTGGACCTGAAACCACAGATAAGCGAGAGGGAAAGTCGTAAAAGCAAGATTCTCCCTGTCGGACACTTACTCTTTTCAGAGTAAACACCGACCGGTTCTCTTGATAGGAATTCCGGTTTCCCATACCCTCGGCTGACGCACAATCGGAGATTTACGCTATTTGGCTCCCATTCAAAAATGGTTGCAGCGGCACTGTCAAAGACAGTGCCGGTCACGATTCTTGTGGTTGCTGCCTACAGTAAAAATCAAAATCGCAGAGGAGGTTTATCATGAAATGAGAGTTGTCAAGGGTAATTTTTATTCTTAAATTTAATAGAACCGGTTATCCTTTTTGCTCAGCCAGCGGCGAAGTAAGCATAACAGTTGCCAGGTAGTCATATAGGTCGGTTGCAAAGTAATGTCTTTACGCAAAAAATGTCGTCCGGACCCGAAATCTATTTCACCCCATTCTTTTGCAAAAATCAGGGAGAAATTCCTTGCAGAACAGCACAAAATGCGGTACAATAAGGACGAATGAAATGCGATGGGCGCGCCCCGTCGCGCAGAAGAAGTTACTTGGCCACGCCCCCGTGGGAAGCGGGGCGCGCAAAAAGTGCGCAGGCACGGGAGAGGGGAGAATCATGGTTCGAATCGCAGTGGTAGAGGACGAGCTGGAGCAGCGGAATACGATTTGCGCCTATCTGGACAAGCTGTCTGAGGAACAGGGATGTGCGTTTCAGGTGACGGCCTTTGAGAGCGGGGCGGAGCTGCTCTTCGATTACACGCCCGTCTATGACGTGATTTTGATGGACATTGAAATGCCCGGCATTGACGGGATGCGCACCGCCATGAAGGTGCGGGAACAGGACAGCGAGGTCATTCTGATTTTCATCACCAATATGGCTCAATACGCCATTCAGGGCTATAAGGTGCGGGCCCAGGCGTATCTCCTAAAGCCGGTGAACTATTACAGCTTCGCCATGGAGATGCAGGATGCCCTGCGCACCCTGCCCCGGCGGGAGGCCGGGGCCTCCCTGCTGCTGCCCTGGGAGGATGGCATGAAGCGGGTGCAGCTGCGGGACATCTGCTATATTGAAAGTCAGCGGCACAATCTGCGCGTTCACACCGTTGACGGCACCTATGAGGTGCGGGAGACCATGAAGAACATGACCGAGCAGCTCTCTGGCAAGTCCTTTGTCCGCAGCGGGGTCAGCTATCTGGTGAACCTGGCCCATGTGTCCGGCATTCAAGGGGACGCTGCCATTGTGGGGCCGGATCGGGTGCCCATCAGCCGTCAGAAGCGGAAGGAGTTCCTGTCCGCCCTGTCCAACTATATTGGAGGGATCAACAATGACATTGCTTGAGCTGATACAGGAGTTTTTCAACGGGGCAAACTTTTTCCGGCTCCTGTGTGAGCTGGTGACGGTAGAGGTGCTGTGCCATCCACACCCCCGCAGGCATGGGAAGGCTCTCCACGTCCTGCTCCTCCTGCTGATGGTGGCGGCCTCCCAAGTGGCGCTTTACCTTCTGGTGGACTCTGACAACGCCTCCACGGCGCTGGAAGCGCCCATCTGCCTGGTGTTCACCCTGCTGTATCTGACGCTGACCCGAAAAGCGGACGGATGCCACATCTTTTACTATGCCTCCTGGGCCTACTTCGTGGCGGAACTGGCTACACAGACCTTTGTCCCGTTGCAGGCTCAGTCCTCCCTGTTCAATGGGGGGACGGCGTTGGGATTCTGCCTGGCCCAGCTGTACTATATTCTGCTGTCGGTAGGGATGGGCTTTGTTGTGTATAAGCTGCTGTTGCCCGGCGTGACCGATAGCCAAACCGCCGCCATTCCAAAGCGTAGGCTGGCCCTCCACGGGCTGATGATGCTCCTTTTTACCGTCCTGGCCAATTACCAGGTCATTTACTGGCTGCTGGGGGAGAACAACCGCATCAACAACAACATGATCACCGTCTACCGGTGGGTAGTATGCACCGTGTGTATCTTTGTCCTGCTGCTGCAAAACAGCCTGGAGACGCTGCAACGGACGGAGATGGAGCTAGCCCTGAGCCGTCAGCTCTGGCTGCTGCAAAAGGAGCAGTATGAGCTGTCCCAGGAGAATATCGACTTAATCAACCGGAAGTGCCACGACCTGAAGCGCCAAATGGAGGCCATCCGCCAGCTGAAGGACGAGGTGGAGATCGACCGGCAGCTGGAGGAGATGGAACACGCAGTGTTGATTTACGACTCCGCCATGAAAACCGGCAACCGCGCCCTGGACATCGTGCTGACGGAAAAGAGCCTCCAGTGCGAGGGGCGGCATATCAACATGACCTGCATGGCGGACGGCAGCTATCTGGACTTCCTGGACAAAATCGACCTCTATACCATGTTCGGCAACGCCCTGGACAACGCCATCGAAGCGGTCAGCAAGCTGGAGGACAAGGCCCAGCGGGTCATTCAGGTGGCGGTGTACACCGAGAAGGCCCTCCTGATGATTCGAGTGCGGAACTACTGCCAGGGCAAGGTGTCCCTGGAGAACGGCCTCCCCGCCACCAGCAAGGCCAACAAGCAGGATCACGGGTTCGGCCTGAAAAGCATCCGCAGCACGGCGGAAAAGTACGGCGGGGACATCGCCATCCAGTCCACAGACCATATCTTTTCCCTGCAAATTTTGATTCCGCTGCCTCAGGAGGAGCCTCTGGAGCAAGCGGAGTAATGGATAATTCCATCAGAACCCACAGCCCGCAGCCCGACCGAAGTCGGGCTGCGGGCTTTTTTTTGCCTGTGAGACCGCAAAGCACATTCTCAAAACCAATTGTGCCGGATTTTCGACCAATCGTGCCAAATTCCTGAAAGCAGACTGAAAAATTTGTAAACTAATTGTGTCAAGAGGGTTCGGGAGCGGCACCCCGGCCCGGAACGCAGCAAATCCCCATCAACGAGGAAAGGAGGCATACCCAACGGCGTCCGCAAACCATACAAATCATAACGATTAGGAGGAATGAAACTGTTATGAAAAAGAACAAACGGCTAGTCCCTGGCATCGTAACCATTGCAGTCCTGCTGGTCATCACCATGATGGTGAACGTGCTGATGAGTACCTTCGGCACCACCCTGTCGAGCTACCTGGGCACCAGCTCCAGCGGCACGACCACCAGTGACGACGAGACCAGCTACGATGAGATGGATCTTCTGGCCGAGGGCCGGGAAATCGTCACCGAGCTGGAAGGAGAGGGCGCAGTCCTGCTCCGCAACGAGAACAACACCCTGCCTCTGGAGAAGGGGACCAAGGTCACCATCCTGGGCGCCATGAGCTATAACTACATCAATGGCGGCACCGGCTCCGCAGGCGGCAAGTATGACGAATACACCTACTCCATGTACGAAGCCTTCACCGGCACCAAGGACGACGGTTCGGACAGCACCAGCACCGAGATGTACCTGGATGTCAATGAGAAGGCCTGGGAGTGGCTGGAGCAGGCCGTGGGCGGTGGCCGGAATATGGACACCACTGAGGACTATTACGGCCACACCGGCACTGGTGAAATCACCACCTTCAGCGGCTCCGATTATTCCGAGAACAAGGACGCCTATGGCGACGGCGACTGGGGCGGTTACACCCAGGTCTGCGAGTTTGCCTATGAGGTCTATGAGCGGGACAAGGATGACTTCATGGAGGACGGCTATAACGATGTGGTCATCGTCACCTTCGCTCGCTCCGGCGCTGAGGGCGCCTCCCCCACCATGGACTATGACGGCGACGGCGTTGCCTCCACCGGCACCACCTATCTGCAGCTCAGCGAGGACGAGAAGGACCTGCTGAAGTTCTGCAACGAGAACTATGAGACCACCATCGTCCTCATCAACTCCTCCGCAGCCATGGAGCTGGGCGAGATTGAGGAAGAAGAGTACGGCGTGGACGCCTGCCTGTGGATCGGCCATCCCGGCGAGGCCGGCCTGGTTGCCGTGGCCCAGATCCTGGTGGGCGACGTGAACCCCTCCGGCCATCTGGCGGACACCTATGCCTATGATATGTCCACCATGCCCTCCTTCTACAACAATGACGATAACACCTACACCAACGTATCTGAAATCGTCACCGGCTTCGACCAGTCCAGCGACTTCGGTTACTATCAGTACGAGGAAGGCATCTATGTCGGCTATCGCTGGTATGAGACCGCCGACGCAGAGGGCTACTTCGACAGCGACTACTTCACCACCCACGCATGGAAAAACGGCACGGCCTCAGGCTATGACGAAGTTGTGCAGTACCCCTTCGGCTACGGCCTGAGCTACACCGCGTTTGAATATGAGGTGGTGGACAGCAACATCGACCTGACTGCCCACTCCTCCAGCAGCATCACCGTAAAGGTCACCAACACAGGCGATGTGGCGGGCAAAGACGTTGTCCAGATTTATCTGGAAGCCCCCTACAACACCGATGAGAACTGCGGCATCAGCGGCACCGGCCTCCAGAAGTCCAGCAAGGTGCTGATCGGCTTCCAGAAAACCGCCGAGCTGGCCGCTGGCGAGTCCGCAGAGTACACCATTGAGTTTGACACCGACGACCTGGCCTCCTTCGACTCCTACGGCTACGGCTGCTATGTGCTGGAGAAGGGCGAGTACAAGTTCCATGTGGCCTTTGACGCCCACAACGACGCCACCGACCCTGTCACCGCCACCCTGGACGAGACCATCGTCTACAACGACGACGGCGTAGGCGCCCGTGACAGCGACGAGCAGGTCGCCACCGTGGCCCTCAGCGACGTGGACGCCGGCGACGGCAATATGCTGGACGGCTATCTGGACCGCAGCGACTTTGAGGGCGGCATGGCCGTCATCATGACCCACGAATCCAGCTGCAAGACCGAAGCGCTCAGCGAGGGCCTGGTGGAAGTGCTGGCCTGCCCCGCTCTTGGCAGCGTGGAGTACACCTATGAGACCTATGAAAACGGCGAGAAGGTCACCAAGACCGTCACCAAATACGTCGGCGGCGCAAGCTACCTGGTCTACGCCACCGAGGAGACCTGGGAGGGCCTGGACCAGAACGACGAGCGCTACCTCTACGACGATGAGGTGGAGGATCACGCCATCGAGTACAGCAAGGTCTACTACGTCGTCGTGGACGACAACGGCGACCCCGTCGTGGACGAGGACGGCAACTATCAGGTCACTGAGGAAGAAACCTCCATGCGTCTGGATGTGGACTGCCCCATCCTGGAGACCGCTTCCTATGACAACGAGATTTGGTCCTACCTGGTCGATGAGACCTCTCTGGACGAGCAGATCACCGTAGCCGGCAGCATGGGCTGGCAGACCCCCGCTGTGGAGTCCGTCAACAAGGCTCAGGCCTCCGTGGTTGACGGCCCCGGCGAGTCCGGCAACGGCAACAGCAGCTACGGCGTGAACACCTGGTTCACCTCTGCCGTGGTGAACGCCTCCACCTGGAACCCCTACCTCCTGTATCAGATGGGCGTAGCCTATGCCCACCAGTCCATTAAGAACGGCCTGTCCGGCGCTTACGCCCCCGCCATGAACACCCACCGCACCCCCTTCGGCGGACGTAACTTCGAGTACTTCTCCGAGGACGGCTTCCTGGGCGGCATGATGGGCACCGCGGAGGTCAGCGGCCTCCAGGATTCCGGCGTCGCCGTGTACATCAAGCATATGGCGATGAACGACAACGACACCAACCGCGACGGCAATATCACCTGGTACTCCGAGCAGGCTGCCCGTGAGATTTACCTGAAGGATTACGAAATTTGCGTTGAGACCGTCTTTGTGCCCGATGACGAGACCGAGTCCGGCACCTATGAGGACGGCGAGGGCGCTCTGGGCATCATGGCCTCCCTGAACCGTCAGGGTATCTCCCAGTTCCACTCCGGCCTGTATCAGACCATCCTCCGGGGTGAGTGGGGCTTCGACGGCATGATCATCACCGACGGCGTCGGCCCCTACGCCTGGGTCATGTCCCCCGGCGCCGGCCTGTTCGGCGGCGTGGAAGGTCAGCTGGGCGGCTCCACCGTGGACACCTACTATGAGTATGAAGGCGACGCCACCTCCACCAACTACGGCACCTACCTGCTCCGGCAGACCACCAAGCATATGCTGTACCAGTACTGCCGCTCCAGAGCCACCGGTACCTCCAGCACCACCAGCAGTTCCTCCAGCGCCTCCGGCACCGAGAGCTGGAAGACTATCCAGTACGCTGTGGACGCTGTGCTGATTGCCGGTATGGTCATCACCGCTGTGGTGTGCTTCGTCCTCCCCGCTGTCAACGGCGGCAAGAAGAAGGCCAAGGCCAAGAAGTAAATCGCCAGACAGTCACCTCCTCATATTTGTAAGCATCCACCCATCAGGGCGGCCAGCCGGTCGCTGGCCGCCCTCCCCACTCAATGAATAGGAGCGAATGCAATGGCACGAGAAACGACGGAAGCCGTGGAAGTGAACGAAGCGGCAAACGAAACCCTGGAAGAGGAAGAAGAACTCCTGGAAGAGGAGGAAGAGGTCAAGGTGAAAGGCCCCAGCGGCATCAGCCTGGCCCTGAACAAGTTCTTCCACCACCTTGACAGAGGCACCACCATGAAGTCCGAAATCGGCGCGGGCCTCGGTGCATTCTGCATTGCAGTCTGCACACTGATGATGAACACTCAGATCATCGGCTCCGCCTACGGCAATTACGCCGGTTCTTATCTGGCCGTTGCCCTGATTTGCTTCATCGGCAGCCTGCTGCTGGGCATCCTCTGCAACCTGCCCCTGGTCATGACCGCCAACATGGGTCTCAGCGCAGTGCTGATCTCCATGCTGGGCACCGACACCGGCCTGACCTATGCCAACCTGATGGCGGTCACCTTTGTGGCGGCAATCATCTACCTGGTGATTGTAGTCACCCCTCTGAAAAATATCTTCGTGAACGCCCTGCCCGAAGGGGTGCGCAAGGCGCTGCCTGTGGGCATCGGCATCTACGTCATGCTCACTGCCCTGGAGAACAGCGGCCTCCTGACCGCCGACGGCACGCTGGCCACGGCCTCCGACTTCACCACCTTACAGACCTATTACTTCGGCCTGATGGTCGGGGCCACCTTCCTGTTTATCCTGATGAAGGCTACAGGGCGCAAAAAGCCCGCCTTTGCCACATTTGGCCTGCTGATTGCGGCCATGTGGGTCGGCGGTGTGCTGTTCTACATGAATTACTTTGTGGGCGGACAAACCGCTTCCACCATCGTCTACGAGCGGCTGAACGTGGTGGTGGCCACTGACGGCGCGAATCCCTATAATCTCGCCACCGGCATCGCCTCCCTGAACATCGGCGCACTGTTCACCGAGGGCTTCGATTTCAGCGCCTACACCGAGGCGGGCGGCTCCGTCCCCATGTTCTTCCTCCAGGGCGTGCTGACCTTCCTGTTTCTGGGCCTGTACACCAACCTGGGCAACACCAGGGCCGCCGCAGTGGTGGGCAGCTATGAGGATGAGGACTACGCCGTCAAGGGCGAGCAGAAGGCCCTGGTGGTCAGCGCAGCCCTGAACGTTGCGGCTCCCGTGCTGGGCGCTTCCCCCACCGCTGTGGGCACTCAGTCCTCCGTGGACACCGAGGACGGCGGCAAGACCGGCCTCAGCTCGGTAGCGGCCTCCCTTGGCTTCTTCGTGGCCCTGTTTGTCTGGATTTTTACCCCGCTCTTTGCCACCAAGACCAACGGCGCGGGGATGTGGGTCAGCGAGACCGAGACCAAGCTGGCCTATTACGTCCAGGACGCCTACGTCTTTGCCGACCTGATTATGGTGCTGGTAGGCGCGTCCATGCTGAAGGGCATCCGCAAGGTGGACACCGCCAAGCTGGCGGAAATGCTCCCCTTCGCCGCCGCTGTAGTGGGCATCGGCCTGCTGAGCAATATCGCCGTCGGCGTGGCGCTGGGCGCGATTTCCTACGTCATCGTGATGGCAGTCAGCAAGGAGCGGAAGAATCTGACCGTTGCCAACCTGGTGCTGGCCGCTTGTATGCTGGTGTATCTGATTCTGGCTCTGATTTGACGAGGGAGCCATACCCGAATAACACAAGTCCCCGCGGGGGCCGATTTCCCGGCATATAGCGCCGAATATCCCCCGCAGTTTCCTCCTTACCCCGCACGCCCGGATGCTTCCCCCGGACGTGCGGGGATTTCAAAAGATAGATGAAACGAACCTGTTCTGATGCAAACTTAAACAGACCGAACTATGAAAAGCGGAGAACTGGCTGGGACAAGGTTCTTCACCCCAAAACCACGGAGGCGAATCCAATGAAACAAAAAATTATCGCCCTGCTGCTGGCGTTAGCGGCGGCGGTTTCCCTGACCGCCTGCGGCGAAGCGGGAGACAGCAGCATCACCGAAGGTGAAACCAGCTCTGATAGCGTATCCTCCGAGGCGGAGGACGGCTCCAGCCTGGAAAGTGAGGAGGCCGCCATTCTGGCCGCCGTACCCAACGAAGCGCGGGAGGACTGCGTAGCCTATCTGACCGATGGAACGATGACCAACGACACTGTGGTAATGACCCTGGATGGGACAGACATCACCGCCGATATGCTCATCTATTTTTTGGGCTACTATGAAACCTACTACATGAGTATGTTCTCCGCTTACGGTTATGACATTGAGCTGGAGGACAGCTATAGCGACGACATGACCTATATCGACTTTTTCCTTCAAATTGCAGAGAATGCGGCGGTTCAGATGACTGCTGCCCGAGTTCTGGCGGAGTCAGCCGGCGTCACCTTTAGCGAGGAAAATCAAACCTCGTTAAACGAGTCTATCGCGAGCATTGTTGAGTCGGATGTACTCTATGTCGGGGCGAACTCAGAGGTCATGGAGGAACTCTTTGCCCGCACCATTTATGGCAATGCCTATCAGGAGATGGTTTATGGCGAAGGCGGAGAGGAAGAGATTACCGATGAGGCGACGGAGGATTACGCCGATGAAAATGGATACTATAATTGCCGCTACATTCTGTTTTACGGCCTGGACGATGACGGCAACGCCCTGGAGGACGAGGCGCTGGAGGCGGTGCAGGCCGAAGCGGAGGAGTGCTATCAGTCCCTGTCTCAGCTCAGCGGCGATGCGCTGGTGGAGGCGTTCCAGACCCAGCAGGAGGAACTGAATTACGACGGCAACACAGAGGAGTTTTATGTTACGCCTTCCAGCAGTCTGGTGGACGGGTTCAGCGACGCGGTTCTGAGCCTGGAGGAATATCAGGTGGGCATGAGCGATGCCACCAGTTACGGTTACTTTGTGGTGCTCCGCCTTCCTTTGGGCGATGAAAATCTGGACAGCGTGAAGGAGGATTATGCCAGCAGCCTGTTCAGTGCTGCCATCAGTGACGCTATCTCTGCCGCTGAAATCACCTATGAGGACGTGTTAGATGAGGTGGACTATGCGGCCTTTTTCGAAAAGCTGGCCGCATTACAGGAAATCATTGACAGCGCGGCGTGACAGGACAATACGGTTTTCCATGTTTGACCAGAAGTAAAAGATACGAAAGGACAGAACCATGCATGCGGGATGCGGTGGCAAGCAATGCTTTTGTGCTACAAAAGCTCCGCTCCGCTTACCTTGTTGGGGGAATCCCCAAGCCCCTTTCCTGAACATCCCCGTCGTGGATGGACTGCGCATTCCTGCGGAACGCTTTGATGCAAGCATTATCAAACTGCTTTTTGATTTGCTATGCTGCGCAGGGAATCCTGCACATGATTATCCACAGCGCGCTCTACGAAACAAAAAATACCCGGCAGGCTGCCACAATTTTTATGGCGGCCTGCCGGGTATTTTTTGCTCAGCAGAGCACAGTGATGAACTTTCATATACTCCAGGATGCAACGAAACCTTCCAGTGAAATCCAGCGCGTTGCCATCTGTAATGTGCAGACCTGTTCCTTCCGATCATCAGTGTCAGTGGTTTCCTCACTGGTGGTAGTCAGTGTCATCACTCCGCATTGATGGAAAGCGCATAAGTGCTTGTGTCCCCCAGGAAGCCACCATGTGTAACTAGCCCGTCAAAACACTGGCTGTGCGGCCTTGATTGCCTGCCTCCGCACGGCTTTTGGATAGATAAGGAGCTATGGCCGCCTGTCACCCACCGGATGTGCTCACAGTAAGGTATGATTTTCTGTTCGGCTGTTTGACTGACCCACTACCCCTCTGTCTGACGGAAATAGCCGTTCTCCTCCCATACCTTACGGTCAGGACAATAGTAGTTGTACTCATTGGAATCATCCAGCTTAATGGCATAGCCAAAAGTCAGGATTCCTTTCTGGAGTCCAATGCGGACATACTGTGCGTCCTTTTTCATTGCCTTTTATCTGATGGGCTACGGACGGACAAACGAAACGATGGATACCCTCTCCGATGTCATGGCTCTGATTGCGGAGCTGAGTGACAAAGCCGGGATTCGGTTTGAGATCGACGTGAAGCGTCCGCCCCACGCTGAAGAATGGTTCTGTGCAATTCGATTCAACGGGAAGCAGGCGGATGCTGAGCATAACGCCGACCTCTGTCTGTTCCTGGAATCCTTCCGGGATGAACGGGAACGGCTCGAAACCTATTGGTCTGACAGAGCGCAGTATGACGAATGGCTCGATTATCAGTTGGCCTACTATGCGCCCATCCCGTTGGCCGACAAAGAGCGGGAAACATTGACACCAGAAGAACGGATTCGCCGCAGGGATATGCTTGTAGCCCAACAGGTAGAGCAGGCAAAACAAAAAGCTGCCGGTTTGGAAACCGACAGCGAAAATTAGGGAACCTCTGATTTAATCTGGCCTAACCGCATCAGCCTCAAATATGCTAT
>JAJQFX010000040.1 GCA_021200895.1 Clostridiales bacterium
CCCGAAGGACGATGTTTTTATAGTTGTATGCAAACATTGGGAATTATTCCCACTCAATCGTTGCCGGCGGCTTCGACGTCACATCATACACAATCCGATTGATATGCTTCACCTCATTGACGATTCTCACCGACACCGTATCCAGCACCTCATAGGGTATCCTGGCCCAGTCGGCAGTCATAAAATCGCTGGTGGTGACGCCCCGCAGCGCCAGGGTGTAGTCATACGTCCGCCCGTCACCCATGACGCCCACGGAGTGGGTATCCGTCAACACGGCGAAATACTGGTCGATTTGGCTGTCCAGCCCGGCCCTGGCGATTTCCTCCCGGAAGATGGCGTCGGCCTCCCGCAGAATGTCCGCCTTCTCCTTGGTGATGTCGCCAATGATGCGGATACCCAGCCCGGGGCCGGGGAAGGGCTGGCGGTTCACCAGGTAGTCCGGCAGGCCCAGCTCCCGGCCCAGCTGGCGCACCTCGTCCTTAAAGAGCATCCGCAGCGGCTCGATGATTTCCTTGAAGTCCACATAGTCCGGCAGGCCGCCCACGTTGTGGTGGCTTTTGATGACGGCGGCGTCGCCCTTGCCGGATTCGATAACATCCGGGTAAATCGTCCCCTGCACCAAGTAGTCCACGGAGCCGATTTGCTTGCCCACCTGCTCAAAGACGCGGATGAACTGCTCCCCGATGATTTTCCGCTTCTGCTCCGGGTCGGTGACCCCGGCAAGCTCCCGAAGGAACCGCTCCTCCTCGTTCATGCGAATCAGATGGATGTCCCACTTAGCGAAGGCGGACTCCACTTCGTCGCCCTCGTCCTTGCGCATCAGGCCGTGGTCCACAAAGACGCAGGTCAGCTGGTCTCCTACCGCCTCCGCCAGCAGCGCCGCCGCCACAGAGGAGTCCACGCCGCCGGACAGGGCCAGCAGCACCTTGCCATCTCCGACCTTTTCCCGAATGGACGCGATGGCGGTTTTGCAGTAGTCCCCCATGGTCCAGTCGCCCTGTGCGTGGCAGACCTGGTAGAGGAAGTTGTGCAGCATTTGGGAGCCGTGCTCCGTATGGTTGACCTCCGGATGGAACTGCACGCCGTAGAAGCCCCGGGCCTCGTCCGCAATGGCCACGTTGGGGCAGGCATCAGAGTGCGCCACCAGCCGGAAGCCCTCCGGCACCTTTGCCATATAGTCGCTGTGGCTCATCCAGGAGATGCCGCTGTCCGGCAGGCCGTCAAACAGCTTGCAGGAAGGGTCATAGTAGGTGGCGGTCTTTCCATACTCCCGGGCGGAGTCGTCCTGGGCGGGGACGACCTGCCCTCCCAGCTCCTGGGCCATCAGCTGGCAGCCGTAGCAAATGCCTAGCACAGGTACGCCCCAGGTGAAAATCGCCGGGTCCACTTTGGGCGCGTCCTCCAGATAGACGCTGTTGGGCCCGCCGGTGAAGATAATGCCGATGGGGTTCATCGCCTTGACGGTCTCAAGGGGGGTCGTATAAGGAATCACTTCGCAATAGACCTGACATTCCCGGACACGGCGGGCAATCAACTGGTTATACTGCCCTCCAAAGTCCAGAACTACCACCATCTGGTGTGCCATAACAAAACCTCCTATGTCAGCGGGCGCTGTGCGCCCGCATTTACTATCCTATTATTCTACCTGATTCCCATGGAATTGTCAAATTGTAATCCGCCGCCCCCAGGGACGGCACACGGCAGAGAGCGCTGCTGCGGCTTCTCTCTTAGCAAGGATGGTGCGTCAGGGGCGAAGAAAAGAGCCTTTGCGCCTAACCTGGAACGCACAAGATGGTTCCAAATACGAACTTTACCCAAAGCAGGCGATTTGACCCTTTCCTTTTATGTGACGCGGATTTATAATAATATACAATAGGGAAGGGTGGGGATTTTTATGCCTCAAATGCAGTATCGATACAGGATTCAGGTGCAGACGCCCATGGGGAAGCGGAGAGGCTTCCTGGAACTGACCCTGGGCGGCCCGGCTCTCACCGGCGTCCTGACCGTGATGGGCAGACGGGAACCGGTGGAGGGCATTCTGAACCGGGACGGCTCCTGCACGCTCCGGGGCAGGCTACGGGCTATGTCGAGGGAGTTCGTCTTTTCCGCCGTGGGCCGGGTGGACTGCCAGGGACTTACCCTGACGGTGACCAGCGGCCGCAGTACATTCCAGGTGACAGGGATAGCCTGCCCCCGGACGGAGGAGGAGACAGGATGAGGGCCTTTTACCGGTGGGTTGTCAACAATCCCAAAAAAATCATGGCGTTCTTTTTGATTGCCACAGTGATATGCTTCTTCCTGACAGACGATGTAGGGGTCAACTACGACCTGTCAGAGTATCTGCCGGAGGGCACCGCCTCCACCATCTCCCTGGAGGTGATGGGGGACGAGTTCTCCGGCGGCATCCCCAACGCCCGGGTGATGGTGCCGGATGTGACCATTCCGGAGGCCCTGGACTATAAGGAGCAAATCGCCGCCTGCGAGGGTGTCCTCAGCGTGACTTGGCTGGACGACGCGGTGGACATCGTTCAGCCCATCGAGACGCTGGACGCTGATACGGTAGAGACCTACTACCAGGACGGCGCGGCGCTGTTCAGCGTCACCCTGGATGAAGACAACCTGGTGGCGGCGGTGAACGCCATCCGGGCGGTCATCGGGGAGGACGGCGCCATGACCGGCGACGCCGTCTCCACCGCCCTGTCCACCAGCAGCACGGAGTCCGAAGTCGCCATGATTACAGTGGTGGGCGTGGCCTTCGCCTTCCTCATTCTGATGCTGACCACCACCTCCTGGCTGGAGCCGGTGGTGGTGCTGCTGGGCCTGCTGGTGGCGGTGGTCATCAACATGGGGACGAACCTGATTTTTGGCGAGATTTCCTTTGCCTCCAACGCGGCGGGGCCGGTGCTGCAAATGGCGGTGTCGCTGGATTACTCCGTGTTCCTGATTCATCGGTTCGAGGAGTGCAGGCTGGAGCAGCCGGACACGAAGGAGGCCATGGTGGAGGCCCTCTGCAAATCCACCACCTCCATCCTGTCCAGCGGGCTGACGACAGTGCTGGGCTTTGTGGCGCTGGTGTTTATGGAGTTCCAGCTGGGGCCGGACCTGGGGCTGGTGCTGGCGAAAGGGGTAGCTATCAGCCTGGTTACGGTGTTCCTCTTCATGCCGGTGTTTATCCTGGCCACCAGCAAGTGGCTGGATAAGCTCCGCCACCGCAGCTTCATGCCGGACTTCCACGGCTTTGCCCGGGTAGTGACCCGCATCATGCTGCCCCTGGTGGTGGTGTTTCTGGTGGTGATGGTTCCCAGCTTCCTGGCCTCCAACGCCAATTCCTACTACTACGGCTCCTCCCATATCTTTAGTGAAGATACCGAATACGGCCAAGACACCGCCGCTATCGAAGCGGTGTTCGGCAGGAGCGACACCTATGTGCTGATGGTGCCCACCGGCGACCTGGCTACCCAGCGGGCGCTGAGCGATGCCCTCCACGACATTCCGGAGGTCAAGAGCATTCTGTCCTATGTGGACTCGGTGGGTCAGGAGATTCCGGAGGCCTACCTGGATGAGGACACCCTGGCCCAGCTGGTGTCGGACAACTACAGCCGCATGGTGCTGACGGTGGACGCTGACTACGAGGGCGAGGCCACCTTTGCCCTGGTGGAGACCATCCGGGAGACCGCCCAGAGTTACTGCCCTGACAGCTACTACCTGGCGGGGGAGGGCGTGGTGGCCTGCGACCTGAAAACCAGTATCACCGCCGACCTGCTGCGGGTGAACCTGCTGGCCATCGTAGCCATCTTCCTGGTGCTGCTGCTGACGATGAAGTCGATTTCTCTGCCGGTGATTCTGGTGCTGACCATTGAGACGGCCATCTGGATCAACCAGGCGGTGCCCTACTTCACCGATTCTACAGCGTTCTACGTCTCCAACCTCATCATCAGCAGCATCCAGCTGGGTGCCACGGTGGACTACGCCATCCTCCTCACCGACCGCTACATGGAGTACCGCCGGGAGATGGGGAAGAAGCGGGCCCTGCAGGAGGCACTTTCAGCTGTGACCGTTTCCATGCTGACCTCCGGCATTGTGCTGGCGGTAATCGGCTTTATGATGGGAGCCGTCTCCAGCCACGGCATCATCGCCCAGTTGGGCACCCTCATCGGGCGGGGGAGCCTGCTGTCCCTGACGCTGGTGCTGTTCGTGCTGCCGGGGCTGCTGTACCTGCTGGACGGCCTGATTGGCAAGACCACCATCCGGGCGCGGTTTGCGCCTGCGAAAAAGGAGGAAACCACATGAAGAAGCTACTGAAACGGGCCACGGCCCTGACGCTGGCCGCAGCGCTGACGGCGGGGCTGCCGCTGAGCGCCGGAGCAGGCGACATCCCTTCCGAGAAGGAGGAGGTGGTCTACATCAACCTGGACGCCACCGGCGCGGTACAGGAGATTTATGTCGTCAACAGCTTCGGCAGCGGGGATATTCTGGATTATGGCGACTACACCTCCATCAAGGCGCTGAACACCCTGGACGACATCACCCAGAACGGGGATGAGATCACCTTCACCACCGCGGCAGAGAAGGTCTACTACCAGGGGGAACTGACGAACCGGGAGATCCCCTGGAACATTGACATCCGCTACTATCTGGATGGCGTTGCCTGCGACCCGGCGGAACTGGCCGGGCAGAGCGGCGCACTGGAAATTCAGCTTTCCATCACGGAGAACGAGGCCTGCGCCGGGGACTTCTTCGATGCCTACGCCCTCCAGGTGTCGCTGACGCTGGACACGGAAAACTGCACAAATATCACCGCCCCGGACGCCACCATCGCCAACGTGGGCAGCGAGAAGCAGCTGACCTTTACCGTCCTCCCCGGCAGCGGTCTGGATGCCTCGGTGACGGCGAATGTCACCGACTTTGAGATGGACAGCATTGCCATCAACGGTATCCGACTGAACCTGAACATCGAAATCGACGACGAGGAACTGCTGGAGCAGGTCACGGCGCTGATGGATGCCACTGTCGCATTGGACGACGGCGCAGGAGCGCTGGCGGACGGCGCGTCCGACCTGGCGGAGGGCACGTCAGAGCTGACAGAGGGAGCCTCCGCCTTGCAGGACGGGGCGGATGCCCTGGCCGATGGTACTTCTGCATTGGAGGACGGAGCCGATACCCTGAACGGCGGCGCGTCCGACCTGACAGAGGGGGCGTCCAGCCTGACGGACGGAGCCGATGAGGCGAAGGAGGGCGCAGCCGACCTGAGCGACGGGGCCTCCGACCTGGCGGAGGGCGCGTCCGACCTGGCCGATGGCACGGGCCAGGTGGCGGAGGGCGCTTCCGCCCTGGCGGACGGCGCTGCGGCAGTGGAAAGCGGGGCCTCCAGCCTGGCGGACGGCGCTGCGGCGCTGCAAAGCGGCGCAGCGGCCCTGGACAGCGGCCTTGCCGACTTGCAGACGGGCCTTGCCCAGGTGCAGGCCGGTCTGGAAGCGCTGGACAGCCAGTCGGACACGCTGACGGATGGCAGCGCGGCGGTGCTGGCGGCGCTGGAGCAGATTCAGGCGGGCCTCAGCGGGGTATCCGCCAGCGCGGAGACGCTGACCTCTCTGGTGACGGCCTCCGGCGAAATCAGCCAGTCCATCAGCGACCTGGCAGATGGGGCCGCCGCCCTCCAGTCCGCCGTGGGCTACGAGCAGTACAAGGCCGCCATGGCGGCTAACGGCCTGGACATTGACACACTGACGGCGGGCAACGCCGCAGCAATCAGTTCTCTGACCGCACAAATCTCTACGCTGCAAACCCAGCTGAGTCAAATCTCCGGAGTGTCCGGCTATGAGGATACGGCGTCGGAGCTGGAAAGCACCATCGCCACCCTCCAGCAGGTCGTCACCCTCCTGACCGGCAGCAACGGCGCTATCAACGGGATGGAAAGCTATCTGGACACGGTGTCCGCCTCCGTTGATACCCTGGCCGAGGGGGCGGCGGCGCTGGAGACGGCCTATGGGGAGTTTGACACGGCCATTGGTACGCTGGTCACTACCCTCAGCGGAACGATTGCCAGCCTGGCCCAGCTGGCCGGCGGCGTCAACGAACTGGTGACTCAGTACACCGCCCTGGACGAAGGCATCCAAAGCTACACTTCTGGCGTGGCCCAGGTGGTGGCCGGGTACAGCCAGGTGGTGGAGGGCGTCACCGCCCTGACCCAGGGCAGCGCGGCCCTGGTCAGCGGCACCGATACCTTGTATGATGGGGCCAGCAGCCTGTACGATGGTGCGTCCCAGTTGACCGACGGGGCCGACGCCCTGTCCTCCGGGGCGGACGAGGTGGCCGACGGCGCAGACAGCCTGAAGGACGGTGCGGATGCCCTCAGCAATGGTGCGGACGCCCTGTATGCGGGCCTTGCCTCCCTGTATCAGGGCAGCACGATTCTGTACCAGGGAACAGAGGAGCTGCTGGAGGGCGTCGCCACCCTGCGGGATGGCGTGGACCAGCTGACCGGCGGCGCATCCGACCTGGCGGACGGGGCCTCGACCCTGTACGATGGAACGCTGACCCTGCGCGACGGGGCGGGCAGTCTGTCCGATGGGGCCGGCGAGCTCTACGACGGCACCTCCACCCTGCGGGAGGAGACCTCCGATATGGATACCCAGGTCAGCGACACCATCGACACCATGCTGGAGGAGCTAAAGGGTGGCGCGGCGGACACGGTCTCCTTCGTGTCGGAGAAGAACACCAATGTGGATGCCGTCCAGTTTGTCATCCAGACTGAGGCCATCTCCGTCCAGGAGGCGGAGGCAGCGGAGGAGGAAGCAGCGGAGACGCTGAACTTCTGGCAAAAGCTGCTGCGGCTGTTCGGGCTGTACTAAACCGCAAAGCGATAGAGCCAGGCGTGGGTCATTTGGCCCGCGCCTGGCTCTTTGCGTTGAGCATGAGATGTTTGCTTTGACAGCGCCCCCCATTTCGGGGTATGATAGAGGAAAAAAGCTGCGTCGCAGCGGATGGGAGGCTGCCATGGCCGCAAAAAAATCCCCCTCAGACGGGGGGCTGACAAAACTGAAAGCCGCGCTGCGCGCCGGTACCCCCGGCCGCTGCTACCTTTTCTATGGGGAGGAGACCTACCTGCGGGACTATTACCTCTCGGAGCTGAAAAAGCTGCTACTGACCCCCGGCCTGGAAACCTTCAACCTCCACACCTTCCAGGGAAAGGAGCTAACCTTCCGGGAGCTGCAGGACGCCGTGGACGCCTTCCCCATGATGGCGGAGCACTCCATGGTGGTGGTCTACGATTACGACCTCTACGCCAACGAGGAGCGGCGCACCCAGCTGGAGGGGTTGCTGAGCGACCTGCCGGATTACCTCTGCCTGGTGTTCATCTACGACCAGACGGAGTACAAGTCCGGCGGCAACACCCGGCTGGGCAAGCTGGTGAAGCAGGCGGCCCTCCCTGTGGAGTTCCGGCCCCAGAGCCAGAGCGATTTGAACGCCTGGATTCGCCGCCGCTTCAAGTCCTTCGGCAAGGACATTGACAACCCCACGGCGGAGTACCTGACCTTCCTGTGCGGGGGGCTGATGACCGGTCTGGCCAGCGAAATCGAAAAAATCGGCTTTTACGCCCCAGGTAAGAACATCACCCGGGGGGACATTGACGCCGTAGCCGACCCCGTGCTGGATGCCCGGGTGTTCCAGATGACCGACGCCATCACGAACCGCAACTTCCCCCAGGCGGCGGCGGTGCTGTCCGACCTGTATCAGCTGAACAATGAGCCCATTATGATCCTGGCGGTGCTGGGCAAGCAGCTGCGGCAGCTGTGGAGCGCCCGGCTCTACCTGGAGCGGCGGAAGGGCCAGGCTGCCCTGGCCCAGCTGTGGGAGATGCGGAGCGACTGGCAGGCCCGGAAGCTGATGGACGCTGCACGGCGCTTCGACCTGCCCTGGTGCCGCCGAGCGGTGGTGCTGGCCGAGGAGACGGACGTAGCCATGAAGTCCACTGGCCTGAACCCGGAGGAGCTGCTGGTAGATTTGCTGCTGAAGCTGGCGGTGAACTGAGATGGCATCACGGATTCGGCTGAAGGAGGCCATCGTGGTGGAGGGCCGCTATGACAAGAACACCCTGGCCCAGCTGGTGGACACGCTGATTCTCACCACCGAGGGCTTCCAAACCTTCCGTCGGGACGACCAGGTGCGGCTGCTGCGCCGGGTGGCCCGGGAGCGGGGCCTCATCGTGCTGACGGACAGCGATGGGGCCGGCTTCGTCATTCGGAACCATTTAAAAGGAATGCTGCCGCCGGAACAGGTGAAGCACGCCTACATCCCCGACCTGTACGGCAAGGAGAAGCGAAAGACCCACCCCGGCAAGGAGGGCAAGCTGGGGGTGGAGGGCATGACGCCGGAGGTGCTGACCGCCGCCCTGCGGCGGGCCGGAGCCACCTTCCTGGAGGAGGCGGGGGATGCCCCGTCCCCCACCAAAGAAATCACCAAGGCAGACCTGTACCGGCTGGGGCTGACCGGCGGGCCACAGAGCCGCGCCAGGCGGGCCGCCCTGTACCAGGCGCTGGATTTGCCGGAGCATCTCAGCAGCGGCGGGCTGCTCCAGGTGCTAAACACCTTCTATACGCTGGAGGAGTTGGAGCGGGCTGCGGCGGAGCTGTAGGCGCGGGCAGCGTGGGCCGGAGCGCCCGGACTGCACCAGACGGAAACGGGGGAGCAGGCGGAGTGATGGGATGAATTGACCAGCTTCTCAGGTTATGTGAATAGGTACAGTTCCCCGGCAGAGATTATCTCTGCCGGGGAACTGTTCATTGCTGCGTTCCGCGCCCCTGTAACTGCCGCCGAGGGAGAGAAACCTCCTGCCTTATCGCCCTGACAGAGCTCAGCCGCTCCAGCTTACAAAACTGTTCGTTTTCAGCGAGAGAAATTTCCCTTGCGAGGCTGATTTTTCGCCGTTTATCTGGTAAAATGGGAGGCGTACAAAGTAGCCGCAGGAAGCGCAGCGGCGCAGAGGTGACGGAGTATGTATCGCATTTATATCGTAGAGGATGACTGCGGCATTGCCGAGGGAATTGAGCGGACGTTGACTGGATGGGGCTTTGACTGTCATACAGCCAGGCGATTTTCCGATATTCTGACGGAATTTCAGGAGATTCAGCCTCATCTGGTGCTGCTGGACATCATGCTGCCCTTTTACAACGGCTATCATTGGTGCGGCGAGATGCGCAAACGCTCCAAAGTACCGATTATTTTTCTCTCCTCCGCCTCGGACAATATGAACATCGTTATGGAGGTCAACATGGGCGGAGACGACTTCATCGCCAAGCCCTTTGATTTGGATGTTCTGACGGCAAAGGTGCAGGCGCTGCTGCGCCGAAGCTATGACTTCGTGGAGCCGCCCGTCCTCAGCCACCGGGGGCTGACCCTGAGCGTCATGGACAGCAGCCTGCGCTACCAGGGGCGGAAGCTGGATTTGACGAAGAACGAATATCGCATCCTCTTGACGCTGCTGGAGCGCAAGGGGAGCATTGTGTCCCGGGAAAGGCTGATGCAGCGGCTTTGGGAGACGGACAGCTTTGTGGACGACAATACCCTCACCGTCAATGTGAACCGCCTGCGCAAAAAGCTGGCCGGTCTGGGGCTGGAGGATTTTATTACGACCAGGCATGGACAGGGCTATCTGGTGGAATGAGATGAAACGCAGAGAGGATTGGAAGGGGAGGGCAGCGCTGCTGCTCCTGTTCGTTCTGCTGTTTGCACTCCTGGCCGTCAGCTTCACATTGTATCGGCTCCCGGTTCTGGCGGTGGCCTATCCCATGGGGCTGGGGCTGCTGTTGGTTGCGGGGTATCTGGTTTGGGCGTACAGAGCGGAGCAAAAGCGCCTTGCCCAGGCCCGGGCGCTGGAGCGGAAGCTACAGGAGCTGCAACAGCAGCTTGCCGCCGAACAGGACAAGGCCCAGCGGAGAATGGACTATTATAGCATCTGGGTCCACCAAATCAAGACGCCCATCGCCGCCATGCGCCTGCTGTTGCAGGGGCAGGACAGCGAAGCCAGCCGCCAGCTGGGGGTGGAGCTGAATCGCATCGAGCGCTATGCGGACATGGTGATGACCTACCTCCGCCTGGACGGGGACGGCACCGATTACCTGTTCCAGCGGTGGGATTTGGATGAAATCGTGCGGGGCGCTGTGCGCAGGTTTTCAGGTGAATTTATTGCACGAAAAATCGTTTTAGATTATGAGCCGCTGAACCAGACGGTGCTGGCGGACGAGAAGTGGCTGTCCTTCATCCTGGAGCAACTCCTGTCCAACGCGCTGAAATACACCCCCCTCCGGGCGCATCTCCATCTACCTGGAGCCGCCCCAGGTGCTGTGCATCCGGGACACCGGCATCGGCATCGCGGCGGAGGATTTGCCCCGGATTTTCGAGTGGGGCTTTACCGGCTACAACGGACGGGCGGACAAGAAGGCCAGCGGCATCGGCCTGTATCTGTGTAAACGCATTTGTGACGACCTGGGCTGCCCCATTTCCGCCGACTCCGTGCCGGGGGAGGGAACGGTCATACGGCTGAACCTGAATAAGGGGCCGCTTGAACGGAACCCGTAAGGCGGCGGGGCTTACAAAAGCGTAAGGGGAATGTAAGGGAAATCGATGGTTTGGCCGTTCCTCCTTTGCTATACTGAGGGCATAAAAGGAGGGACAACAAATGTCATTATTACAGGTCGCAAACGTCAGAAAGGTCTACACCACCCGGCTGGGCGGCCACAGCGTAGAGGCGTTGAAAAACGTCAGCTTCTCGGTGGAGCAGGGGGAGTACGGCGGGTTATAATACGAAGTGCAACACCCAAAAATCTCTGAAATAAAGAAAGACA
>JAJQFX010000092.1 GCA_021200895.1 Clostridiales bacterium
CTTCTTTCCCCCCATTTCTTGGCGGGACAAGAAATGGGGCCCGCCGGGAGGGCAAGGACTGATTTCCTTTATCCATCTTTCTCTAAGAAAAAGACCTTAAATTGATGGCATTGCCCTGAAAGGGAAACTGGCTGGCCGTAGGGCCAGACTGAGGGGTGATGCCGCAGTCTGTCCACTGGTATTTTGTGATGGTTGAATAAAGTGAAGTTTTAGTTTTCACGTTCTAGTAGGGGTTTTCTGTCCATCCCGCCTGCCCCGGTCTGTCATAAGTCCCGATATTGGTTTTCATCATACTGAAACGGCGCCACAAAAGGAAGGCTTCTGGTACACAACTGTGCGCCAGAAGCCTTTGGGGTCGGGCTTTTTCATTTTGTCGCAGCCTTCTGCTTCTTCTTGGGGATGCGGATGGTGAGGATCAGGTCCTCCTCTGTCTCCTCCCGGCCGCAGACCGCGGCCAGGCCGGACTGCTTCATGGTCTCCAGCCCCCGGTTCAGGCTGTTCAGGAAGAGGCGAATGTCCTTGATGTACACGGGATGCCGCTTCTTCACGGGCTTGTCCTCCGGCTGGGCCAGCAGGGAGTCGATGTAGCTGTCCGTCTGGGCCACGTTCAGCCCCTGGGCCACGATGTAGGTCAGCGCCGCCTGCCGCTCCCCCTCCTCCAGCCGGAGCAGGGCCCGGGCGTGGCGCTCGGACAGGTCGTGTTCCCGCAGCTGGGCCAGCAGTTCCGGGGAGAGCTTTAAGAGCCGCAGCTTGTTGGCCACCGCGCTCTGGCTCTTGCCGATGCGCCGGGCGGCCTCCTCCTGGGACAGGTGATAGGTCGCGATAAGCTGCTGCAAGGCCGCAGCCTCCTCCACATAGTCCAAATCCCGCCGCTGCAAATTCTCCACCAGCGCCAGCAGGGAGGACTCCACATCCGTGGCCGACACGATGATGCAGGGCACCTGCTTCAACTCCGCCAGCCTGGCCGCCCGCAGCCGCCGCTCGCCGGAAATCAGCTCGAAGCCCCCCGCCTCCCTGCGCCGCACGGACAGGGGCTGCAAAATCCCATGCTCCCGGATAGAGTCCGCCAGTTCCTGCAAGCCCTCCTGGGCGAACCGGGTGCGGGGCTGGGCCGGGTTGGGGAAATGTCCGTCACCGGGACGTAAATCACCCGGTTGGACTCGAACAGTCCGCCCTTCTTTCGTTTGAATGCCATCTTTGCCACCTCCTGCCCCTATGGTACCAGAGGGGGAACGCGGATGCCATCGAAGGAGGGCGATTTTTTGGGGCCGGAAATGAATTTATTCATGCAAAAAAGGCGGGAAATGCGGGGTTGACGGGGGATTGCCCCGCTGGGATACCTCCGCTCCCCGCAAAAAAGCCCCCGCATCCGGCCCTGGGGCGGATGCGGGGACAGAAAAAGCCGCTATGCGGGGAGGCTCAGCAGAACTTCTTGATGCCTTCGGTGGGGGTGAAGTGGTCAGCGTTCATGGTGATGGTGAACTTGATGTTGTTCTTCTCACTGAAGCTGTCCAGCCAGTTCAGGAAGTTCTCGATGCGGACGGGGTCCTTCTCGCCGGTGATTTTAATCAGGTTGTCAATAAAAATATGGGTAATATCGTAATTGGAGGCATACATACCGGCCAGGAAGCCCTGGAACGCCTCCAGGCTCCGCACAGGATAGTCCTCCGCCGGAACCAGACGAATATGATAATGCAGGTCATAGGTCAATTCCCGCTTCGGCTCGATACAGACCAGATTGCCCTGAGCCACTTCCGTTTCCGCGTTGATTTGCTCAATCAGCTGCTTGGTCTTGCCGGCGCCGGTCTTGTCCAAAATTACTCTTACCATAAGAAATCACTCCTTCAAGTTGGTTGCCGTATGGCATCTACCGTATGTATACTTTACCATAACGGCGGCTTGTTTTCAACCATCTCTTTGTGAATTTTTTGTTGCAAAGCCGGAAGCTTGCAGAGACGGTCGCTCTTCCTCCGCCGCCGTGCCGGAGGAGTCGGCGGAGACGGCCTCCGGGGTCACGCCGGAGGAGGACGCGGAGGATTCCTCCTCGGCCTCGTTCTCCCGGAAGTCCAGGGCATACACCTTGTTCAGGATCTCCGACACGTCCTCATAGGTGATATGCTTGTCCCAATCGGTGTACTCATAGGCGGTGAAGGAAGCGGAGAAGCCATAGGCCAGGGTGATGTGGCCGTAGGCGCGGTAAACGTCGCCGCTGGTGGCCTCGCCGTCGTACTCGTAGGCGAAGTAGGTCAGGCCCCCTATCTCCTCGTCCTCCTGACGGACGTAGTTGGTGTAGGAGGAGAACGCCTCGTCCAGCAGGTCGAAGTAGTCCTCCAGGGAGATGTCGCTGCTCTCCACGCTATAGACAGCGTCCAGGGTCAACTCGGCCACATCCTCATCGCTGGCGGTATAGGTCAGGGGGAACACCGGGAAGCGGAGATAGACATCGGCCTCGGCATAGCTGCTCAGATTCTCCCCGTTGTCCTCGTGGAGCTCATCCCCGATCCACTGATAGAGGCTATACTCGTCCCCCGTCAGTATCCGCTGGTAGCTGCCCTCGGAAATCTCGTAGTCCGAGCTGCCGCAGCCGGTGAGCAGGGCAGACAGGGCCAGGGCAGCGGGAAGCAGCCGGTTCCATACTCGTTTCATCGTGTTCCCTTCCTTTCTACGATTACTTGGTGACCCAGTTGCCGGTGGCATCGGCAGTCAGGTAGGCGTTGATGAAGCCGTCCAGGTCGCCGTCCATGACGCCGTTCACGTTGCTGGTCTCATAGCCGGTGCGGAGGTCCTTCACCATCTGGTAGGGCATGAAGACGTAGGAGCGAATCTGGCTGCCCCACTCAATTTTCAGCTGAACGCCCTTCAGGTCGGAGATTTTCTCCGCATGGGCCTGGAGCTGAAGCTGCACCAGCTTATCCCGGAGCATCCGGTAGCAGGTGTCCTTATTCTGGAACTGGCTCCGCTCCTGGGTGGAGGACACCACCACGCCGGTGGGCTTGTGAATCAGCCGGACGCCGGAGGAGGTCTTGTTGATGTGCTGGCCGCCTGCACCGGAGCAGCGGAACACCTGCATCTCCACGTCCTCCTCCCGGATGTCCACCTCCACGTCGGCGGGCAGGTCGGGCATGACCTCCACCGCCGCGAAGGAGGTCTGGCGGCGGGCGTTGGAGTCAAAGGGGGAGATGCGCACCAGGCGGTGGACGCCGTGTTCGCTGCGGAGGTAGCCGTAGGCGTTCTCCCCGGAAATCATCAGGGTGGCGGTCTTGATGCCGGCCTCGTCCCCGTCCTCATAGTCCAGAGTCTCGCATTTCAGATTGTGCTTGGCCGCCCAGTGCTGGTACATCCGGAAGAGCATACTGGCCCAGTCCTGGGCCTCGGTGCCGCCGGCTCCGGCGTGGATGGTCAGCATACAGTCGCTGTTATCATACTCGCCGGTAAAGAGGGTGGCCAGCCGGGCCTCCTCCATGTCCGCCTCCAGGGCGGCATAGCTGGATTCCAGCTCCTCCAGCATGGAGTCGTCGTCCTCCTCGATGCCGAACTCGCACATTACCAGCATATCCTCCACCGCGTCCAGCCGCTTCTGCTGGCTGCCCAGCTTCTCCTGGAGGACGCCGATGCGCTGGGTCACCTTCTGGGCCTTGTCCGCATCGTCCCAGAAGCCCTCCGCCGTGGACTGGGCCTGGAGCATATCCAACTCCTGGGCGGCGGCCTCCAGCCCCAGGCCCTCCCCCAGCTCCTCCAGGGCGGGGGCGAGGTTGTGGAGCTTTGTCCTGTATTCGTCAAATTTAATGGATGCCATGTTTCCTTCACTCACTTATTCTGAACTTTAAAATTTCGGTGCTGTCTCTCTGCCGGAGCGCTACAGGAATCGATTCCCCATGCTGCTGTCCCTCGCGTTCCGTTTTATCATCCGTTTCTCCATTATAAGGGAAAAGGCGGGCCGTGTAAAGGAGTTTACGCAGAAAATTGGAACTGATTTCAGGGTGCCGTGGTCTTTCCAAAAGGCAAGAAGTGCGGATTTTGTCAACGGGAACCTTCCAGGTATGTTGACAAATTTCTTTAATGGGTATATAATAAAGATACAAAAAGGACGCTGTCCGGTAGCGGTTCGCCCCTATGTCACAGAAGTAACCGCCACAAGTTGCAGCGAGGGGCGGTTACTTCTTTTTGATAATCTGAATGAACAGATTCAAATACCTATGATGACAAGACAGAATTGAAACAAATCTGATGTGTTCATCGGGCAGCGCCCCCCTTTCCGTAAAAATGGGGGTGCAAAGAAGCTGCCCCCGAAAAGGGGCAAACCGCTACCATATTGGACAGCGTCCGGTTTCCAAGAAAACCGTCTCTCAGAATATCACATTCGACAGGAAAAGACAAGCGTCTTTTTTATCATGTGGATGTTTCCATATTGAGATGAAAGGAAGAACTTCCATGAGCAACTATAAAATGAACACCAAATGCGTCCAGTCCGGCTACACCCCCGGCAACGGCGAACCCCGTCAAATCCCCATCGTCCAATCCACTACCTTTAAATACGACACCAGCGAGGATATGGGCAAGCTGTTCGACCTGGAGGCGTCCGGCTATTTCTACACCCGGCTGCAAAACCCCACCAACGACTATGTTGCGGCCAAAATCGCCGACATGGAGGGCGGCACCGCCGCCATGCTGACCTCCTCCGGTCAGGCAGCCAACTTCTTCGCCCTGTTCAACATCTGCCAGTGCGGCGACCATATCGTGGCCTCCTCCTCCATCTACGGCGGCACATTCAACCTGATTTCCGTCACCATGGCGAAAATGGGCATCACCACCACCTTCGTCTCCCCGGACTGCACCGAGGAGGAGCTGAACGCCGCCTTCCAGCCCAACACCAAGGCCGTCTTTGGCGAGACCATCGCCAACCCCGCCCTGACCGTGCTGGACATCGAGCTGTTCGCCAAGGCTGCCCACGCCCACGGCGTTCCCCTGATCATCGACAACACCTTCGCCACCCCGGTGAACTGCCGCCCCTTCGAGTGGGGGGCCGACATCGTCACCCACTCCACCACCAAGTACATGGACGGCCACGGGGCCGCCGTGGGCGGTGCCATTGTGGACTCCGGCAAGTTTGACTGGATGGCCCACGCGGACAAGTTCCCCGGCCTCTGCACCCCCGACGAATCCTATCACGGCATCACCTATGCTGAGAAGTTCGGCAAGGAGGGGGCCTTCATCACGAAATGCACCGCCCAACTCATGCGGGACTTCGGCTCCATCCAGTCCCCCCAGAACGCCTTCTTGCTGAACCTGGGGCTGGAGAGCCTCCACGTCCGGATGCAGCGGCACTGTGAGAACGGCCTGGCGGTGGCTACCTTCCTCCAGAGCCATCCCAAGGTGGCCTATGTGAACTACTGTGACCTCCCCGGCGACAAGTATCACGCTCTGGCCCAGAAGTACCTCCCCAGCGGCTCCTGCGGCGTGGTGTCCTTCGGCCTGAAGGGTGGCCGGGAGGCGGCCTCCGTCTTTATGAAGGCGCTGAAGCTGGCCGCCATTGAGACCCATGTGGCCGACGCCCGCACCTGCTGCCTGAACCCCGCCTCCTCCACCCATCGCCAGATGAACGATGAGCAGCTGAAGGAGGCCGGCGTACCGGCGGAGCTGGTGCGGATGAGCTGCGGCATTGAGGATAAGGAAGACCTCATTGCCGACCTGGCCCAGGCTCTGGACAAAATCCCGGACTGAGAACGTACCCCAGGGAATCTCTGAACAAAGCAAACCAACATCCCCGCGCACGAGTGGCAATACCCTGTGCGCGGGGATGATTCATCCGTTATACCATGTCCGCGGGAATCGGAAAGCCGGGCGGAGGCGTGGTTGGATGGCAGCGCCCGTTCATTTCCGGTATTCAAACTGCATATCGTAGAGGACGACGGTGTCCCCGTCCTCAATGCCCATGGCCTCCAGCCGGTCGAAGAGGCCGCTCTCCCGAAGCTGCTTATCGAACCAGTTGCGGCTCTCAAAGTCCTCCAGGTTGGTGCAGGCCAGCAGATGCTGGAGCCAGGGGGCCTCCACGAACCAGTAGTGATCCTCCTGCTCGATGGATACCTCCGCCGAGGTGTCCACCTGGGGCATGGGGGGCACATAGTCCGCCTCAAAGACCTTCACCGGCGGCAGCTCGGCAAGGCGCTGGGCGATTTTCTGCACCAGGGGCTGCACTCCCTGATGGGCGGCGGCGGACAGCTCGAAGAACTCATACCCCGCCGCCTCTACATGGGCTTTCAGCCGGTCGATGTTCTCCCGGTCACAGCACAGGTCGCACTTGTTGCCGCAGACCAGCATGGGCCGCCCCGCCAGCTCCGGGGAGTACTGCCGCAGCTCGGCGTTGATGGTCTCGAAATCCTCTACCGGGTCCCGGCCCTCGCTGCCGGACACGTCCACCAGATGCACCAGCAGGCGGCACCGGTCGATGTGGCGCAGGAAGTCATGGCCCAGGCCCGCGCCCTCACTGGCCCCCTCAATGATGCCGGGGATGTCCGCCATGACGAAGGACGTTCCCTCCTCCACATACACCACCCCCAGGTTGGGCATCAGGGTGGTGAAGTGGTAATTGGCGATTTTCGGGTGGGCCTTGGACACCACGCTGAGCAGCGTGCTTTTCCCCACGTTGGGGAAGCCCACCAGCCCCACGTCGGCCAGCAGCTTCAACTCCAGCGTCACTTCCCGGCTCTCGCCGGGAAGCCCGGCCTTGGCGAACCGGGGGGCCTGCCGGGTGGGGGTGGCGAAGTGCTGGTTGCCCCAGCCGCCCCGGCCTCCCCGGGCCAGCACGAACCGGTCGCACCCCGTCATGTCCTGAATCACAGCGCCGGTGGCAGTGTCCCGCACCACGGTACCCTCCGGCACCCGGATGATGAGGTCTTTGCCGTCCCGGCCCGACTTCCTGCCGCTGGTGCCGTCCGCCCCGTTCTCCGCCAGGTACTTGCGCTTATAGCGGAAGTCCATCAGGGTGGACAGGTTGCTGTCCGGCACCAGGACGACGCTGCCGCCCCGGCCGCCGTCGCCGCCGTCCGGCCCGCCGTTGGTGACGTACTTCTCCCGGTGAAAGGCCACCGCCCCGTTGCCGCCGTTGCCGGCCCGGACGGTGATATTTGCCGTATCCACAAAGGCTGCTGCCATCGTGCGTCCCTCCTTCTGTCACATCACAGAAAAACGCACCGAACATAGGGGTTATGTCCGGTGCGTCTTGCTTCAACCTTACTGAGCGCTCTGCTCGACAATGGAAACCTGCTTGCGATCCTTGCCGTAACGCTCAAACTTGACGGTGCCATCCTTCAGGGCGAACAGGGTGTCGTCCTTGCCCCGGCCCACGTTGGTACCGGGATGGATCTTGGTGCCGCGCTGACGAACCAGCACGTTGCCGGCCAGCACGAGCTGACCGTCGCCCCGCTTGACGCCCAGACGCTTGGACTCGGAGTCACGGCCGTTCCGGGTGGAGCCGCCGCCCTTCTTGTGGGCGCAGAACTGAATGGAAATCAGCATAGTTAAGTTACACCTCCATACACGTTAGTCATCGGAGGAGAGGAACTCGGCCTCCGCCTCGTCCTCCTCCGGGAAATCCGCTTTTACTGCTAAAAACTCAGGGTATTCCCCCGCCAGCTCGGACAGATAGACCATCATTCCCGTCAGCAGGTTCTGACAGGTGGCCTCGTCCGTCTCGGACAAGCCGCCGGGGATTCGGAAGGATAACGCCGCCCGTTCCGGGTCGGATTTCACGCTGGCGCACAGCCCCAGCACATCGTTCACCACGGCGTTTGCCAGGTTTGCCGCGCTGGAGACGGCGGCGCACACAATGTCGCTGCCCTCGTCGGCGTAGCCGCTGTGACCCAGCAGGTCAAAGCCGATGATGCGGTCCTCCTCCGAATGAAAGGTTACGGTGGTCATCAGGCGTGGATGGCGTTGATGGTAACCTTGGTGTAGGGCTGACGATGGCCCTGACGCTTGCGGTAGCCCTTCTTAGGCTTGTACTTGAAGATACGAATCTTCTTGCCCTTGCCGTTCTTCACGACGCTGGCCTCCACGCTGGCGCCCTCCACCACGGGGGTGCCGATGGTGGCGTTGTCGCCGTCGATAACGGCCAGAACCTGGTCGAAGGTCACGGTGTCTCCGGCCTCTACGGGCAGCTTCTCGATAAACAGGGTGTCACCCTCTGCAACCTTGTACTGCTTGCCGCCGGTCACGATGATTGCGGTCATTTGCGTTGCACCTCTTTCCTTAATAACGGACTCGCTCTTGCAGGTGCGGGGCATACCACGGCTTACGACCTGTTCAAAGCGGCCTTTATACTATATCAGCTTTCGGGGGATTTGTCAACTTTTTTTCGGGGAAACGGGGAAAAATTTCCCCGCCGAAGGGGAGAAAACGCGCCCGGGCACCAGGGGCCCGCGCGGGAGGGGCAAAATAACAGCCGTGGGGGGGTTTATTACCCCCCGGGGTGT
>JAJQFX010000059.1 GCA_021200895.1 Clostridiales bacterium
AACTTCTCTACTTTTTATTCGGGGGAGAGGGGTCATATCATTTTAGCACATACACTGCGCGCAGTTCCATCGTCCCGCCGACCGGCGGAGCGGACGAGGCTGCGAACGCTTTAAAAGAACCTTTGAATAAAATATCCGGCGGCAATATGTTGCATTTCGTCTCATTTTGTGCTATTCTGTCTTTGGCCCTCCTTGGAGGGCTGGGCGCTGCATAGCGGCAGGCGGTTAGTCACATTCCCCGAAAGGGGGTGAGATCGTGCCTATTACATTGACTTTTCACATTCTGAACTGGACTGTGTCGATCAAAGTAACAAGCAGAAACCGCCACCCTGGCCGGTGACGGTTTCTTTTTAGAAATTTTTACCTGAATCAGGGCTAACCGCTTGTCGCAGCGCCCTTTTTCTATTCTTATTATAGACGTTCACAGGTCGTTTGTCAAGGGGCTGTGTGCAGTTCCATCGTTCCGCCCGGAAGGGGCAGACTGAGAAAGGTGAATCACCATGACGATACAAGAGAGACTCAAGTGCGGCTACCTCATCCTGGACGGGGCCATGGGCACCCAGCTCCAGGCGGCGGGTCTGAAGCTGGGCCAGCGGCCGGAGGTGCTGTGCTTCACCCAGCCGGAGGTGGTGGAGGGCATCCACCGGCGGTATATCGCCACGGGGAGCGACGTCATTTACGCCAACACCTTCCAGGCCAACGGCCACAAGCTGGCGGGGACGGGATACGCCGTGGCGGACATCATCCGCCAGGCTATCGCCGTGGCCCGGCAGGCCGCCGCGGGAACGGACACCTTGGTGGCCCTGGACGTGGGGCCCATCGGGGAACTGCTGGAGCCCCTGGGCACCCTGAAATTTGACGACGCCTACGCCCTTTACAAAGAGATGCTGGTGGCCGGGGAGGAGGCTGGGGCCGACCTGGTGACCTTTGAGACCTTCACCGACCTGTACGACGCCAAGGCGGCGGTGCTGGCCGCGAAGGAGAACACCTCCCTCCCCATCTTCCTGACCATGAGCTTCGAGGCCAGCGGCCGCACCTTCACCGGCACCACTGTGGCGGCCATGGCCCTGACCATGGATGGGCTGGGAGTGGACGCCGTGGGCATCAACTGCTCCCTGGGGCCGGAGGAGATTTTCCCCATGGCGCAGGAGCTGGCACAGTGGACTGACCTGCCCATCGTCATCAAGCCCAACGCCGGCCTGCCCGACCCCGCCACCAACCAGTACAGCATGACGGCGGAGCAGTTCGCCGCCCAGATGGTGCCTTACGCCGGGCTGGGCATCACCGCCCTGGGGGGCTGCTGCGGCACCACGCCGGAGTTCATCCGCGCCCTGCGGGGGGCGCTGTCCGGCGTCGCCCCCGCCCCCCGGCAGAAAAAGACCCGCCACGGCGTCTGCTGCCCCTCCCAGGTGGCGGAGCTGAATGGCGTTCGGGTCATTGGGGAGCGCATCAACCCCACCGGCAAGAAGCGGTTCCAGCAGGCCCTCCGGGAGTACGATTTGGACTATATCCTCCAGCGGGGCATTGAGCAGCAGGACGCCGGAGCGGACATTCTGGACGTAAACGTGGGCCTGCCCGGGCTGGACGAGCCGAAGATGATGGTGGACGTGGTGAAGGAGCTCCAGGGGGTGGTGTCCCTGCCCCTGCAAATCGACTCCTCCGACCCCGCCGCCATCGAAGCGGGGCTGCGGTACTGTAACGGCAAGGCCATCGTCAACTCTGTCAACGGCAAACAGGAGGTCTTAGACCACATCCTCCCCCTGGTGAAGAAATACGGCGCGGCGGTGGTGGGGCTGACCATGGACGAGACCGGCATCCCCCAGACCGCCGGGCAGCGCATCGCCATTGCGGAGCGGATTTTGAACGCCGCCCTGAGCTACGGCATCCCCAGGGAGGACGTGTTCATCGACTGCCTGACCCTCACCGTCTCCGCCCAGCAGGAGCAGGCGGCGGAAACATTGAAGGCGGTGCGGTATGTGCGGGAGGTGCTGGGGCTGCACACGGTGCTGGGCGTATCCAACATCAGCTTCGGCCTGCCCGACCGCCAGCGCATCACCGAGAGCTTCCTGGTGCAGGCCATGTGCTGCGGCCTGGACCTCCCCATCATCAACCCCAACCAGAAGCAGATGATGGACGCGGTGGCCACCTATCGGGTGCTGTCCGGGGAGGACAGGGACTGCGCCGCCTATATCGCCCGGTTCTCCGGCAGAGAAACGGCGGCCCCCGCGGCCCCCGCCTCCGCCGTCATGGATTTGGACACCGCCATCGCCAAGGGCCTGAAGGAGGAGTGCGCCCGGCTCACCGAGGGTCTGCTCCAAACTGAGGACGCCATGGACATCGTGAACCTCCGGCTGATCCCCGCCCTGGACCGGGTGGGCGACCGGTACGAACGGGGCGAGATTTTCCTGCCCCAGCTCATCAACTCCGCCAACGCCTCCTGCGAGGCCTTTGAGGTCATTAAGAAACACATCCTGTCCCGGGGCGGCGGCAGCATCAGCAAGGGGAAAATCATCCTGGCCACCGTGGAGGGGGACATTCACGACATCGGCAAGAACATCGTCAAGGTGGTGCTGGAAAACTATGGCTATCAGGTCATCGACCTGGGCCGGGACGTGCCGGTGCAGACGGTGGTGGACGCCGCCATCGCTAACGACGTGTACCTCATCGGCCTCTCCGCCCTGATGACCACCACCGTGGCCAGCATGGCGGCCACCATCAAGGCCCTCCGGGCCAGCGGTCGCCCCTGCAAAATCATGGTGGGGGGCGCGGTGCTGACGCCGGAGTACGCCGCCGAAATCGGCGCGGACTTCTACTCCAAGGACGCCAAGCAGAGCGCGGATATTGCCCGGCAGGTGCTGGGGTGATTAAAAATGAAATGTTAGAGAAAATTTATGATGTAAGGGAGCGTTACAGATGAAATATGAGGACTTGGTTTTCAAAATCCCAATTGAATCTGCCAGTTATCGTGAGGATTCGGCATTTGTGATTCAGCAAATCATCTCCATTTTGGATCGGCGTAAAGACGCTGGCGATAACAAAATCATTATCAATACGAATTTAAAAAAGGGCCTACCGCTGAAGAATATCAATAAGATTGCAGGACCTATGATTGAGGCATGGGCAGGTGAAGTTTTTGAAGGAATCAGGAATGGTTACAATCTAATCAATGTGGAAGCACAGAAGCGGCGGGATATGGCCGATATTATATTACAATTTAAAAAAGAAAATCGCATACTGACAGGGAGTGTTGATGTAAAAACGACAGCCAATGATATACCAAAAAGTGGGAGAAGTCCTAACATCACCTCGTTTAAAAGAATTAGAAGTGCATATGTGGAGGACCCGGATTTTATGTTTATCGTGCTGTCTATTAAGCATAATGTTTATTCTCAACGTAATCGAAAAACAGGACTGATTGACGGGGGTCATGGAAATCGTTGATTACAACGCATATGATTTGAAATTTATTAGTGATGCAGATATAAGTTACAATCCGGCCCTTGGGACGGGACAAATACAGATAAAAGACATTCACTATGTGACCTATTAATACAGAACAACATGGGAAATGTGCCAGCTTCTAGACGAGAAATATTTACATAGCTCCAAAAGGACTTTTGATGATTTTTACAAGGAGGCACAAAAGAACGCATGGATAAAAAATTAGCTGTCATTTGTGGTGATGCAGTAGAGGAGTTGAAGAAAATACCTGACAAAAGTGTCCAGCTAATCACAGCCGACCCCCCCTATAATTTGAATAAAAACTATGGAAACAATCGAGATAAATTGGAATTTGAGGAATATCTTGACTTTTCAAGGAAATGGCTGACGGAAGCAAAACGAGTCCTTACTGAAAACGGAACAATATATACTTTTATGGGTATGCGTTACATTTCTTATATTTATATTATTCTGGAGCAGGAACTTGGTATGACATTTAATTCTTGGATTACTTGGTTTTATACACAAGGTTCTGGGAAAACAAGAGGTTTTTCGCCTCGGCATGATGACATTTTAATGTTTACAAAGCATCCAAAGAAATTTATTTTCCATTTGGACAACGTTCGGGTTCCCCAAAAATATTACCGTTCTGTCAACAATATGCGTGGCGCTAACCCAGGGAATGTGTGGGAATTTTCGCATTTGCACTACTGTAATAAAAATCGAAAGAAACACCCAACACAAAAACCAGAAGGCCTGTTCGAGCGTATGATTTTAGCATCCTCAAATCCAGGTGATACGGTTCTCGATCCTTTCGTAGGAAGCGGCACTGCTTTACGGGTATGTCAACAGACGAATCGCAACGGAATCGGAATTGATATAAATCCCGAGTACGTCGCTATGACTACTGAACGCCTCAATGAAGAATTTATCGGTTTTGATAGTATAGATGAGCGAATGAAGCGTGTTCCCAACGATTTAAATGATGATGCCGTACGAGAAGAATACCTCAACGACCATTTGGTATGGTTTTTGAGTAATCATCCAGATGCAGAACCAGAATTTTGGGGAGCTGTTCAGGAAAAGTACGGAGATGTAAACTCTCCTAAACCCCTTCACAAATAACACTGAATTTATTGATAAACAAAGGACACTATATGGACATTCGCACCTATTTACAATCCAACCTCCTCCTCTTTGACGGGGCCATGGGCACCTACTGGGCGGCCACCCACCGCAGCGAGGTGGGCAGCTGCGAGCTGGCCAACCTGACCCACCCGGAGGAGGTCACCGACATCCACCGGGCCTATCTGGACGCGGGCTGCCGGGCCATCAAAACAAACACCTTCGCCGCCAACGCCGCCGCGCTGGAGAGCGGGGCTCAGGTGGAGGCGGTGATTTCCGCCGCCTGGCGGAACGCCCAGCGGGCGGCGGCGGGGCGGGATGCCTACGTCTTTGCCGACATCGGCCCCATCCCCCAGACGGAGGACGCCGGGCCCTGGGAGGGGTACCGCGAAGTCCTGGACTGCTTCCTCGCCCTGGGGGCGCAGCACTTCCTGTTCGAGACCCACTCCTCCGACGTGTGCCTGGCCCGGTGCGCCGCCTATATCAAGGAACGCGCCCCGGACGCCTTCGTGCTGGTGTCCTTCGCGGTGCAGCCCGACGGCTTCACCCGGGAGGGGCGCAGCGGGCAGGCTCTGCTCCAGGCCATGGCCCGATGCGGCAACGTGGACGCCGTGGGCTTCAACTGCGTCTCCGGGGCCTACCATATGCGCCAGCTGGTGCAGGGGCTGAGCCTGGAGGGGGAGGCGCTGCTCTCCGCCATGCCCAACGCCGGATATCCGGTGGTAGCCTCCGGCCGGACGTTTTACGACAGCGACCCCGCCTATTACGCCTTACAGCTCTCCGAACTGGCGGGGCTGGGGGTGAAGATCCTGGGGGGCTGCTGCGGCACCACGCCGGAGCATCTCCGCCGGACGGCCCGGCTGCTGGCCCAGCGGAAGGGGACGGCGGTGAAGCGCATCTCCCCCAACCCTCCGGCGCGGCGGAAGAAGCCCCGCCCCAACCGCCTCCAAGAGAAGCTGAATAGCGGCAGCAAGGTGCTGGCGGTGGAACTGGACCCACCCAAAACCACCGAGCTGGGGAAGTTCATGTCCGGGGCTTGGACGCTGCGGGAGGCAGGGGCGGACGTCATCACCATCTCCGACTGCCCCATCGGACGGGCGCGGATGGACTCCTCCCTGCTGGCCTGCAAGCTCCGCCGGGAGCTGGGCATCGACCCCCTGCCCCGCATGACCTGTCGGGACAGGAACCTGAACGCCACTAAAGCCCTGCTGCTAGGCCTCAGCGTGGAAGGGGTGGACAATGTACTGGTCATCACCGGCGACCCCATCCCCTCCGCCGAGCGGGACGAGGTGAAGAGCGTGTTCAACTTCAACTCCCGGAAGCTGGCGGACTTCATCCGCACCCTGAACGAGACGGAACTGGAGCAGCCCTTCTCCGTCTTTGGGGCGCTGAACGTCAACGCCCGGAACTTCGGGGTGGAGCTGCGCCGGGCCCGGCAGAAGGTGGAGGCCGGAATGTGCGGCTTCCTGACCCAGCCGGTTCTGAGCAAAGAAGGGCTGGACAACCTGAAGCTGGCCCGGGAGACCCTGGACGCCCACATTCTGGGGGGCATCATCCCGGTGGTGAGCCACCGCAATGGCGTGTACATGAACAGCGAAATCAACGGCATCTCCGTCTGCCAGGAGATTTTAGACCTGTATGAAGGGAAAGACCGGGCAGAGGGGGAGGAGCTGGCGGTGAACATCTCCACCGCCATCGCCGGGGAACTGGCCCCCTATGTGGACGGATACTATTTAATGACACCCTTCCAGCGGGTGGGGCTGATGGTGCGCATTATGGACGGCATCCGGGCGGAGGGCTGACGAACCGCCGGGGAAGGAGGGCGCAGTATGGGTGCAACCAAACCCGCTTCGGACTGGGAAGCGGACGCAGTGACGCAGCTGCTGGCAGACGCGGTGGCGGACGCCTACCAAAACCCCGCCGAGGGGGAGGCGGACGAAACCGGCCATCCGCCCCTGAACCGGCTGGCGAAGGACTTTTGCATCACGCCGCTGAAGGCCCGGAAGCTGCTGGTCACTGCCGGCGTTTATGAGACGGAGAAAAGCCGGACGGTGAACGCCCTGCACCAGTCCGGCAAGACCGTGGCGGAAATTCAGGCCATCACCGGGCTGAGCCAGCCGTCGGTGGACGGCTACCTGCCCTATACCCGGCAGACCTGCCGGATGACGGAGGCCGTTTTGCAGTCTCCGGGGCTGGAGCGGTACCAGGCCAGGCTGGCGGCGGAGACCCGTCTCGGCCAGGCCCTGGCCCAGGGGGAGGAGCAGACCATCCGGGCGGCCCTGTGGGACGCGCTGGTGCAGTTCGCGGGGTATCCCTTCCAGACGGCCAAGGGGCTGCGCTTTTCCTATCGGGTGAAGGGCGGGGAGCTGTTCTTCACCCGGAAGGAGAAATCCGTCACCAGTGCCACCGTCTATATCGCCCTGGATAACGCTCTGGCCCTCCAGCGCCAGGGGCTTCCGGTGTCCGGGCCGAAGAAGCTGAGCTGCTTTGGGGCAAGCTATCTGTACCCTGTGCTGATTCGGGTCGGGGTGATTCATCAGGAGGAAGAACGGCGGTAGGCGGAGGCTCTGTGACTTCTGCCAGCCCTGGACGGGGAGGAAACGGCTATGAAAGCTCAAAGAAATCCCTCTATTAGGAACTTTTTCTAGGGCGGGCGCACATTGTGCGCCCCTACTAGAACGTGAAAGCTAAAACTTTGTTTTGTTCAACCGTCACAAAATGCCAACGGAACTGCCTGTGATGCTGTTCAGACGAGCAAATTGTTCCGATTTTTGCAACTGCGTGTGTAGGGGCGGCCCTTGGCCGCCCGCAGAAACCGCCTGCTTACCCCGGGCGGCCAAGGGCCGCCCCTACAAAAAAGTGAAGATTTAGGCTTCACATTCTACTACTGGATAGGGGATGGATAGGGGAAACCTGGCGATTCCATCCACTGACCATTATCCATCCTTGCCTGAGGCGCGCAGCCCCCGCCCCACCACCATCCAAGAAGAAAAGAAGCGAGGAACGAAATGCAAATCGGCAATGTGACCATCGACGCGCCCCTGGCGCTGGCCCCCATGGCCGGGGTGACTGACCTGGCCTTTCGGACGGTGTGCCGCCGGTTCGGGGCGGGCTATACGGTGACGGAAATGGTGTCCGCCAAGGCGCTGTGCTTCCAGGACGGCAAGACCCTTCGCCTGCTGGAGCTGGGGGAGGGAGAGCATCCCGTGGCTGTCCAACTCTTCGGCAGCGAGCCGGACTGCATGGCTCAGGCCGCAGAAAAGGTGATGCGCCTGGCCCATCCCGACATCATCGACATCAACATGGGCTGCCCGGTGCCCAAGGTGGCGGGCAACGGGGACGGCTCCGCCCTGATGAAGGACCCGGACAGGGCCGCCGCCATTGTGGAGGCAGTGCGCCGGGCGGTGGACGTGCCGGTGACGGTGAAGACCCGGAAGGGCTGGGACAAGGGCAGCGTCAACGCGGTGGAGTTCGCCCAGTGCCTGGAGGCGGCGGGGGCCGCCGCCGTCACCATTCATGGCCGGACGAAAACCCAGATGTACGCCGGCAAGGCGGACTGGGACATCATCCGGGCAGTGCGGCAGGGGGTGTCCATCCCGGTGATTGCCAACGGCGACATTTTTGAGCCGGAGGACGCCCCCCACATCCTCCGCTACACCGGCTGCGAGATGGCCATGGTGGGCCGGGGGGCCTTCGGCAACCCCTGGCTGTTCCAACGGGGGCTGGCCGCCCTTCGGGGGGAGCCCATTCCCCCGGAACCCACGGTGGAGGAGCGGTGCAACATCGCCATGGGCCAGTTCGCCCTGGCCAGGGAGCAGAAGGGGGAGAAGATCGCCTGCCTGGAGGCCCGGAAGCACTACGCCTGGTACCTGCGGGGGGTGCGGGGGGCCGCCCGGTGGAAGGAGCGTATCAGCCGCGTCTCCACCATGGACGACCTGGAGCGCCTCACCGACGCCATGAAGCGGGATTTGGGGCGGTGCTGAAACTGTCGGGAACCGGTTGCCATTTCCGGAAAAACCTGCTATAATAGGGCCTGTCCATCCATGCTTTGAATCTTGTGTTCTGAGGTAACTGCTTATGGAGCGTTTTGTCAGGGATTTAAAAAAATACTACCGCTATATGCTTTATTCCGCCGAAGCCCAGCTGAAAAATGAGGTGGCCGGTTCCTTCCTGAACTGGCTGTGGTGGATTTTAGACCCGCTGCTGTTCATGCTGGTGTACACCTTTGTGTACGCGATGATTTTCGGCCGGTCCCAGCAATACCTGTGCGCCTTCATCTTCATCGGCTACAGCCTCTGGACGTTTTTCCAGAAGAGCATCAATTCCAGCGTCAAACTCATCAAGCAGTACCGGGGCGTGGTCTCCAAGGTGTATGTGCCAAAGTTCGCCCTGGTGGTGTCCACTATGCTGGTGCAGGGGTTCAAGCTGCTGATTTCCCTGGGGCTGGTGTTCGCGGCCATGCTGATTTACCAGGTGCCCTACTATCCCACGGTGTTCTGGCTGCTGCCCTATCTGGTGATGCTGTTCCTGCTGACCTTCGGCCTGAGTATGCTGCTGCTCCACTTCGGCGTATTCCTGGAGGATTTGGCCAACATCGTCAACGTGATTTTGCGGCTGCTGTTTTACCTCTCCGGCGTGTTCTACAACCTGGAGACCTCCAGCATGAACGCAACGCTGCGCAACGCGCTGATTCACCTGAACCCCACCTGCTTCGCCATCACCTCCCTGCGCAACGCCATGCTGTACGGCCAGACGCCGGAGCTGAGCTGGCTGGTAGCCTGGATGTTTGTGGGGGCGGCGCTGTCCGTCATCAGCATCCGGGTGGTGTACAAATACGAACGCCGGTATGTGAAATCCATCTAACTCATCGCACCCCGCCCAGCAGACGCTGGGCGGGGTTTTGTGATGTGCGGCACAGGAACAGGGGCAGCCGAATACCCTTCGGCTGCCCCTGGGCTATCTTTTATTCACCTTTTATAGAAGCTACCGCTGCGAGAATATCGTCAGAGGTTGCCGTATCGGGGGAAATCCCAACATAGATGGCTCCATAGGAGAGATGGAAGGTATCACCGTCCAGTTCTTCCAGCAGGCGCTCTGTCATGTCCTCCGCTGCATAAATCTGCTTTTCTGTTGCAGGTTCATAATTCATCACAAAGACAACAAAGCTTTTGCCCGAAGCATTCGGGTCGGCAGCAAGTTCTTCCTCCGCACCTCCCTGAGCCGTGTCGCTGCCTGTGGCATATTGCACTCGGAGCATATCATACTTCGTGCCATCCTTCATTGTGGTTTCATAGAGGTTTGCGGTGCCAAAATGATACCCGTCCGGCAGGGAAGTCGGCAGGTATTCCCCCAAAGTATCAACTCCATAGGCGTCCGCTTCGGAAAGGCTGTCGACCGCAGCGTCCGCGACATCTTCAATCGTTTCAGTGGCGGGATACACCGCTAAAGACGCAATGACAGAATCTACCCCGTCGGGAAGCGTTCCTCCCAGTTCAGCGTCAGCGCCCTGGCCTTCCCCGTATAGCGTATAAAGCCAGCATTGGCCGTCCAGCAGCACCACAATATCTTCCCCATACTGATAGACAGCCGCCCCCGCAATGTCATCGTTTGCCTGAAAGTTCTCCGTGGGATTCTGGGATTCGCTGACGCTGCTCTGGATTTCGCCCAGATAGACAAACTCGTTTTCCTGGCCGGTCAGGTCTGGCTGCTGGGCGGCGATTTGATAGAGGCTGTCGTTGACGTAAACCATCGGCACCACATCCCCTGCCCCCGCCCCTGCATCGGTGTTGCCTGCGGATTCGGCCAGATAGGGAACTACGGCAATACAAATCACGAGACACAGGCACGCCGCAATCGCCCCAATCGTCGCCCAGCGGGGCCGGACGGCCCGCCTGTAGCGGACGGCCTCCTCCACATACCGGCCGTCCAGTTCCCCATCGCCTCAGAAAATTCCTTCGTAGTCATATGAATACCTCCTGTTCCGTCAAATATTGCTTCAGCTTGCGCCGGAGCCGGGTCAGCCGCACGGAGACCGCCTTCTCCGACAGCCCC
>JAJQFX010000114.1 GCA_021200895.1 Clostridiales bacterium
GTCTGCTGGCCTCCACCCGTCCCACCTTTGGCGGCAACCTGATGGCCACCATCGCCTGCCCCGACCATCGCCCCCAGATGTCCACCGTCCGCCCCGGCGTCTTTAAGAAGGCCGTGCCGGACAGCACCCGCACCGGCGAGATTTGCCGGGAGGATGTCCACATCCCCGCTGACCAAATTCGCGTTCAGCTGGTGGAACGGGTGAAGGAAGTGGCCGAGGCGGTGAACCTGGAGGAGGCGGAAATCATCGTCTCCGGCGGCCGGGGCCTGAAGGCACCGGAGAACTTCCAGCTGGTGCGCGACCTGGCGGACGCCCTGGGCGCTACCGTAGGCGCAAGCCGCGCCGCCGTAGACGCGGGCTGGATTCCCCACGCCCATCAGGTGGGCCAGACCGGCAAGACCGTGGCCCCGAAAATCTATATCGCCTGCGGCATCTCCGGCGCGATTCAGCACCTGGCCGGTATGTCGGCCAGCGACACCATCGTCGCCATCAACAAGGACCCCGACGCTCCCATCTTCTCCGTAGCGGACTACGGCATTGTGGGCGACCTGTTCGAGGTGCTGCCCGCCCTGACCGAGGCGGTCAAGAAGGCCAAGGCCTGATTGCAGCGAACCTGATTCAGAGCAGCATACGTTCCCAGCCGGAGCGTGTGCTGCTCTCTTTTGGGGTGGGCTGGTCAGTGGCTAATCACCAGCCACTGGCTGCTATCCACTACCCACCCAGGAGGTACCTATGAGCAAACAGAAAATCCTCGCCATCCTGCAAAAAAACGCAGGCAGCTATGTCTCCGGCGAAGCCATCAGCCAGCAGCTGGGCATCAGCCGGGCGGCGGTGTCCAAGGCGGTGGCCTCCCTCCGGGGGGAGGGGTACGAGATTCGCTCTGTCACCAACCGGGGCTACTGCCTGTGCGCCGCGCCGGACTCCCTGACGGAGGGGGAAATTCTGCCCTGGCTGAACACAAGTCATGTGGGAAGCAACCTGCTGGTGTTCCAGACCATTGACTCCACCAACAACTACCTGAAGCGGGAAGAGGAGCATCTCCCCAGCGGCACGGTGGCGGTGGCTAATGAACAGACCGGAGGCCGGGGACGGCGGGGCCGCACCTTCCAGTCCCCCGGGGATGTGGGGGTCTACCTCAGCGCCCTGCTCCGCCCGGACGTGGAGCCTGCGAAGGCCCTGAACCTGACGGCCTATGTGGCGGTGGCGGTCTGCGAGGGCATCGAAGCGGCCACGGGCCTGAAACCGGAAATCAAGTGGACGAACGACATTGTGATTCAGGGCCGGAAAATCTGCGGCATCCTGACGGAGATGATGCTGGAGAGCGAGAGCATGACCCTACGCTCCATCGTCACCGGCATCGGCATCAACGTGAACCAGCGGGAGGAGGACTTCTCGGAGGACATCCGCGCTATGGCCGGTTCCCTGGCCATGATGACGGGGGAGCCGGTGCGGCGGGGACGGCTGACGGCGGAGATCATCAATGCTCTGGACCGGATGTACGCCGACTGGCTGTCCGGCGGGGCGGACTATCTGGAGCGCTACCGCCGCCGCTGCCTGACCCTGGGCAAGGACGTGCAGCTGCTCCACCCGGACGGCAGGGTGGAGCCCGCCTTCGCTGAGGACGTGGACGAGCAGTTCGGCCTGGTGGTGCGGATACCGGACGGCAAACGGCGCACCGTTACCTCCGGGGAGGTGTCCGTCCGGGGGCTGTACGGGTATGTGTGACCGAAGCATAAAAGTTGCGCTGCCATGAGGATTTCTTCCTCATGGCAGCGCTTTTTTATGTGTAATGCCAACAAAATTGCCTTAGCCGCAGGGCAGGACTCCCTCAGTCAGCGCCCTCCTCCCCGGCACCCAAGCTGTCCAGCGCCTGCACATCCCGCAGCTTCCGGTTGATGGCACGGGTGCGGGTGGTGATGAGGGAATCCAGGTCGCTGGAGGTCTGGTTCAGGTGCTTCTGCATTTTCAGCAGGCCGTCCTCGAACTTGCCGAACTCCGTCTTGACCTCCCCCAGCACCGCCCAGACCTCGCTGCTCCGCTTCTGGATGGCCAGGGTGTGGAAGCCCATTTGCAGCGAGTTCAGCAGCGCCGCCATGGTGCTGGGGCCGGCGATATTGACGTGGTATTCCCGCTGCAAGACCTCCACCATGCCCCGGTTCACCGCCTCGGCGTACAGCCCCTCAAAGGGCAGGAACATGATGCCGAAGTTGGTGGTGTAGGGCTCCTCCAGGTATTTGTCCCGAATGTCCTTGGCCTCGCTGCGGAGCACCGTCTCCAGGGCCTTGTAGGCGGCGGCGATTTGGGCCTTGTCGCCGGTGGCCTGGGCGTCCTGGAGCTGGGCGTACCGGTCGCCGGGGAACTTGGAGTCGATGGGCAGGTAGACCACGTTGCCATCCTCCTGCCCCGGCAGGCGGATGGCGAACTCCACCCGGTTGCTGCTGCCGGGAATGGTGGCCACATTGGTGTCGTACTGCTCCGGGGCCAAAATCTCCTGCAAAATGCCCTCCAGCTGCACCTCCCCCAGGATGCCCCGGGTCTTGACGCCGGACAACACCTGTTTCAGGCCGCCCACGTCGCTGGCCAGGGTCTTCATCTCCCCCAGGCCCTTGTAGACCTGCTCCAGCTGGGCGCTGACCGACTGGAAGGACTCCGCAATGCGCTTCTCCAGGGTGGTTTGCAGCCGCTCGTCCACGGTGCCCCGAATCTCGTCCAGCTTTTTGCTGTTCTCCTGCCGCTGGCGGTCCAGGCTCTGGGTCATGGTCTGGCGGATGGCCTCCAGCTTGGCCTCGTTGGTGGCCTCCAGGGTTTGCAGGCGCTGCTCCATCTGCACCAGCTGGCGGGCGGTGGCGTCCTGGCCCATGGTGGACAGGCTTTGCAGCGTCAGGTGAAGGTCTTCCTTCAAGGCGGCGAGCTGCTTCTGCTGCCGCTCCTCCGACGCCTGGAGGGCCTGTTCCAGCTTTGCGGTGTCACCGGCCTGCCGCCGGGCGGTGTGGAGCTGGTACAGCGTCACCCCCTGCACCACCAACACCACCGCTAATAGAACGAAAATCGCAACTTCCATAGGGCATCTCCTTCCGAAAAAACGCTTACGTCTTTGCGTGCTTTGTGATATACTATTCTATTATACCAGAAGCAGCCGGAAAAGGAAAGGAGCATCTTATGCGGCAAAATTACAAGCTGACCATCCTCTATGACGGCACCCGCTACCACGGCTGGGAGGATAAGCCGGGCCAGGCCACCATTCAGGGCAAGCTGGAGGGTGTGCTGGCGCGGCTGGTGGGGGAGCCGGTGGAGGTCATCGGCGCAGGCCGGACGGACGCCGGGGTTCACGCCAGAGGCATGGTGGCCAACGTCTGGCTGGACACCACGCTGACGCCGGAGGAGGTGCGAGACTACCTGAACCGCTACCTGCCGGAGGACATCGGTGTGCGGGAGGTGCGCCCGGCGGCGGAGCGGTTCCACGCCCGCTACAAGGCGGTGGGCAAGACCTATCGCTACACCTGCTATGACGGCCCCATGAAGCCGATTTTTGACCGGCGCTACGTCACCCGGCTGGAGCAGTCCGCGGACGAGGCGGCCATGCGCCAGGGGGCGGCTTACCTGGTGGGGGAACACGACTTCAAGAGCTTTTGCGGCAACCCCCACATGAAGAAGTCCACCGTCCGCCGGGTGGACGCCATCGACATCGTCCGAACCGGGGGCTACCTCACCTTCACCGTCCACGGCAGCGGATTCCTCCAGCATATGGTGCGCATCATGGTGGGTACCCTGCTGGAGGTGGGCTATGGCAGCCTGCCCCCGGAGCGGGTGGGGGAGATTTTGGCGGCGAAGGACCGCAGCCAGGCCGGGCCAACTGCCCCGCCGGAGGGGCTGTGCCTGATGAAGGTGGATTACTGACCAAGCGGAACACGCTGTTACAAGGGAACCGTCCGGTTCCTTATAACAGCGTGTTATTTTTACGGGTTTAATTCCAGATAGTAGTGAACTTCTTCCCCAGCCAAGGTGACGGTGGAGACGCCCCCCTCCAGGTCGAAGCCGTAATTCTGGGCATAAATGTCCCAATCCTGGGTGCCGTATGGGGTGGCCAGGGTGACGGCGGTTTCAGTGACGGTCAGGTTGCTGCCCGCCCCCAGCAGCAGGTCAAAGCCCAGGAGGCTGTCAGAGTAGTCCGTGTAGTTGTAGCTGGCGGTCTGGGTCAGGTGAGCCTCCAGCGTCACCGTCTCCCCGGCGGGGACAGTGACCTCCGCCTCCAGCCAGAACACCCGGGCTCCGCTGAGTATCTCGCTTATGCCGTCGTAGTCCAGCATACCCACCGCCCAGCGGTTCTCTGCGATCCACTGGGCCGCGGCCTCCGCCACCAATTCCTCTGAGGCCCCGCCCTCCAGCGGGTTCCAGCTGAAATAGTCCTCCAGCAGCAGGGGGAGCAGCTCGGCCCAGGTGGTCTCCTCCCGGAGGACGGTGGCGGTGACTTCCGTCTCCATGCCCTCGTCGCAGCCCCCGTTCTCGTAGCCCTGGAGGGTGTAGTCCGCCACGTCCTCCCCCCAGAGGATGACGCAGTGGAGGCTGCTGCTTTCAGAGTCCTCCTCGTCCACGGAGAAGCTGGAGCCAAAGACGCCGGTTTCGTTGTCCCATTGGCTGCCGTTCATGCCGTAGGAGAAGCAGGCGGTAGCCTCCGGGTCGATGGTGGCGGAGAACTGGAGGGTGGGGTTCTCCCCCTCTGCGGCGGAGCAGTCCGCGTTTTGCAGCCAGTAGACCGTCACCGTGCCGGTCAGCTCCCCCACTCCGGCGATAGCTGCCTCCAGATAGCTGCCGTCCTCCAGGGCGGCCTGGTAGTCCTCCCAGTCCGAGGCGTAATTGCCGCCCAGGTCGCCCTCCGACCCCTGATGCCAGATGACCGCCCCGGCCAGCAGGCTGTTCTCCGCCAGATCCTCCCCGTCCAGAGTCAGGGAGGGGGTGGTCAGGTCGCCCAGAGTGCCGACGAAGGGGTAGTACACCGTCAGGGTCACGTCCTCCTCCGAGGCGTTGGTCAGGCTGTAACCGTCCACCACCTCCAAATCCTGCCGCCAGATGCCCGGCGTCAGGCTGTAGGTCAGCTGCCGTCGGGCGGCGACGGCGTCACTTTCCTCCCCCAACGTCAGCTGGAGCAGGGGCCCAACGTACTCATCAAAGCCGAAGCCCTCCGATGCCGTCCCAGCGTTCCCGCTGGAATCGCCGCCAGCGCGCCACTGGGAGAGGGCGAATCCCCCCAGCCCCACCACCAGGCACAGGCAGGCGGCCAGGGCCACCCACCGGGGCCACCGGCGGCGCTGGGGCCGCCAGTCCTGGGCCTCGTCAAGATACCGGTCGTCCACCAGGGCCAGCATCCTGCGTATATCCTTCCTGTTCATAGCGTGTATCCCTCCTGTTCCAGGTAGTCCCGCAGCCTCCTGCGGGTGCGGGAAAGGCTGGCGCTGACCCGGTTCTCCGTCCAGCCCAGGAACCGGGCAATTTCCCCCACCGGCTGGAAGAACCAATACCGCCGCAGGAAAATCACCCGCTGCTCCGGCTTTAGCCCGGCCAAAAAGTCGTTCATCAGCTGGGCCAGCAGCACTTCCTCCTCCACGCTCTCCCGTCCGTCCCCCAGCCGGTCAAGCTCCTCCAGGGAGGCGGTGCAGCTGATGCTGCGCTTGGCGGCGTGCTGGTAGTCCGACCGGTCAAGCGCCAGATTCCGGGTGATGCGGCAGAGGAAGCTCCGCAGCAGGGCGGGGCGCTGGGGCGGCATGGCGTTCCAGGCCCCCAGGTAGCTGTCATTGACACACTCCTCCACGTCCTGCCGGTCTTGCAGGATGTTCCGGGCCACCTGGGTCAGCAGGCGGCCATATTTCCGGTCTGTCTCGGAGATGGCCTCCTCTGACCTGGCCCAATACAGGGCGATGATGGCTTCGTCCTCCATGAGGGTACCTCCTTTCTTTCCCTTTCACCTGTTAAGTCGGAAAACAGGGGGCGTATCTGACGCCGCAACTAAGGAACCTCTGAACAAATGCACTTCGGCGGCTTGCGGTAAATTTGTGCCATAAATGCGTTGCAAAATCTTGAAATCCGTCAGGATTCCTGCGCTTTTGCGCCTTTTTATGACGCAAATTTCCTCGCAATTCGCTCTCGTTCATTTATTCAGAGGTTCCCTAAAAAAGTGGGCGCACCGCAGAAAAGCTTCTACAGTGCGCCCACAAAACCGTCAGTTAAAATACGTACTCCCTGAGCCGCCGAATGGCCTCCTCCACCCGTGCGGTGGGAAGGGCCAGATTCATGCGGATGGCATAGGGCCGATGGAAGGGGCGGCCATCCTGCCAGCCCACGCCGACCTCGTAGCCGTCGTCCAGCAACTCATCCAGGGTCTTGCCGTGGGCCTTGCACCAGCCCTCGCAGTCCAGGTACAGCATATAGGTGCCCTCCGGCTTGGCCAGGCTGACTCCCTCCACCTCGTCATTCAGGTAGCGGTACATCAGTTCCACGTTGGTGGACAGCACCTGACACAGCTCGTCCACCCAAACCTCGCCCTCCGGCTTGTACGCGCCGATGAGGGCGTGCATGGACAGCACGTTCATGTCGTTATAGTGGCACTTGCTGCTCTGGGCCCGCACCCGGTCCCGGAGGTACTTGTTGTAAATGATATGATAGGAGCCGATGAGCCCCGCCAGGTTAAAGGTCTTGCTGGGGGCGTAGACGGCGATGGTGCGCTGCTTCGCGTCTTCGCTGACGCTCTGGGTGGGGGTGTGCCTGTGGCCGTCCAGAATCAGGTCGCTCCAAATCTCGTCGGACACCACCACCACGTCGTTGGCCCGGTAGACCTCCATGGCCTTTTGAATCTCCTCCGGCGTCCACACCCGCCCGCAGGGGTTGTGGGGGTTGCAGAACACCGCGAAGTGGATATTCCGCTCCTTCAGTTTCCGATCCATGTCCTCATAGTCCATGCGCCAGACGCCGTTTGAATCCCGCTTCAGCTGGGAGTGGACGATTTCACGGCCATTGTCGGTGATGCAGTGGGTGAAGCCGATATAGGTGGGGCTGTGAAGCAGCACCGGGTCGCCGGGGGCGGTAAACGCCTGCAAGGCGGAGACCACGCAGCCCAGCACACCGTTCTCGTAGCCGATGTGGGCCTGCTCCAGCCCCTCCACGCCGTTGCGCACCTTCTGCCAGCGGATGATGCTGTCATAATACTCCTGAGAGGTGGGGAAGTAGCCAAAGGCGGGGTGCTGCGTCCGCTGAATCACTGCCTCCTGAATGGTGGGGACGGTGGGGAAGTTCATGTCCGCCACCCACATGGGCAGGAAGTCAAACCCCTCCCGGCGGGGCCTGGAGCCGAAAGTGTCGCCTCTGTCTACCGCGATGGAGTCCTTCCCGGCCCGGTCTAAAATCGAGGTGAAATCATACTGCATGGGTATCATTCCTTTCTGCATTGGAGGTATGGGTCGGCTTCTGGTGCAGAGAGGCCAGGCAGGCGCTGGGGGATTCCCCCGTCACCTTGCGGAACACCCGGGTGAAGTAGCTGGAGTCGGTATAGCCCACCAGGCTGGCCACTTCGGAGACATTGGCCTCCCCCAGCTCAAAATAGTACTTGGCCAGGTCAATGCGCTGGCGCTGAATATACTGGACGATGGAAATGCCCATCTCCTCCTTGAATATCTGGGACAGGTGGCTGGATGAGATGTGAAACGCCTCTGCGATACTGCTGCGGGACAGCTCTGAGCGGATATTGGCGGAGATATACTCCAAAATCTCCACCACCTTTTTGCTGTGCCCGCGGGTGGACAGGCGGTGGACGGCGTCAGTATACTCCATGGTGATCTGCTCGTGCATGGCGGCCCCCAGTTCGTCTGCGGAGGAGGCGCGCTCGATGGCCTTGGCGTACTTCTCGCTGATGATATGAAGGTACAGCGGCGGCAGCCCGCCGCTGTAGGCGGCCACCCGCATCAGGGAGTTGAGGATGACGAGGTTGTTCTTCTGAACGCGGAGGGGATCCTCCGGCAGGCGGTAGGAAAAATCCCAGTACTGAATATTCTCCTCCAACTTCTGGTTCAGGTTGTGTACCCACACCTTATCTCCGGCGGTGACAGCCTTCATTAGTTCCTGTTCATAGTTATAGCGGAAGGTGATGGCCTCCAAATCCGGCTCAGAGAAATCGCTCATACCAAGCTGCAAATTCGCCGTAAATTCTACCAAAGTATCAACCCCTTAGACATGGAGATACAGAAAAAAGCTGCGCCTGGCAGACTGATGTTCTTCTGACAATCCAGCTTCTGCTGTCTATTATAACGAATCTTGCGGGAAGTTACAATAGCAAAATGCGAAAACTGCCGACTTTTTGCGCAAAAGAGAAAACCTCCCGTCCGCAGGGGGCTGCGGACGGGAGGAACCGGTCATCCGGTGAAAATGTGTAAGGCGTTACTTCTTGATTTTGATGAGCTGGGCGTTCAGGCTCTCCATGAAGCCGTCGGGAACATTGGGCATCATGCCCGCCATGCCCTCAGGAGACATGGACTTCATCATGCCCCACATACCCACGCCGGGGGCCACGTCAAAGTTGGTAGCCAGCTTGATGGCCTTGGAGGTCAGCGCCATGGCTTCCTCGTTGTTGGCGATTTCTTCCATGGTGTCCTTAATGCTGTAATAGCCTTCCGGGAACTCCATGGGGGCCTTCAAATCCATATCGCCCACCTGCTTGAACCAGTTGGCGACGCCTTCGGCCCGCTCGTTCACCTCGGGCAGGACGTAGATTTCCGGCTCCTGCTCCACCTTCTCCAGGGTCATGGAGTCCTTCACGTCGCCAGCCTCGGCCACCAGCACGTTGAAGCCGTCCTTCAGCGCCACGGTGAAGGAGAAGACGCGGTAGCCCTCCTGCTTCTCCAGCAGTTCGCCGTTCAGGTACAGGGCCACTTCAGGCTGGTTGGAGTAGACCTTCACCACCGTGGTGTCGCCAGCCCGCTGGGCATACCGGCGGCCCGCCAGATGCACCATGGGCTCCTTCGTCCAGTAGGCCTGATAGACATAGAAGCTGTCCTTCCGGGTCTTGCGGTCCATAGTGACCAGGCCCTTGTTGTTCCGTCCGGCGACGCCGCCCTCGTTCCGGGCCGCGCAGCCAAAGTCGAACATATTCCAGACGTGGCTGGACCAAATCCAGGGCCGCTCGTCAAAGACCTGGGCCATATGCTCATGGTACAGGGCCTGATACTCCTCAGAGTAGTCCTTGCAGGCGGGGTTGGGGCCGTGGTAGGTGATGATGCCCTCGCAGCCGTACTCGCTGACGCCCAGGCAGATTTCCGGGTGAACCTTGTGGAAGTTATCCAGCCAGGGCCCGTTGTCCTCCACCTTGCCGCCGTACCAGCCGAAGTAGTGGTTGTAGCTCTCCACATCGGTGATGTTGTGGATGGGGGACTGGATGGGGGTGGTGGAGACGTGGGCGATGGTGGTCAGACGGGTGGGGTCCAGCTGCTTCGCCAGGCCGTTCAGCTCGTGATGGTTGTCCACCAGCTGCTGGCTGATGCCGCCAATCAGAATCTCGTTGGAGATGCCCCAGAAGCAGATAGAGGGATGGTTATAGTTCTGGATGATCAACTCTTTCAGCTGGCTGATGCAGTTCTGGTGGGCGGCGGGGTCCTTGTTGAACACGGAGATGAAGGGGATCTCCGCCCAGACGACGAAGCCCAGTTCGTCGCAGACATCATAGAAGTACTCGTTGTGCTGATAGTGGGCCAGACGGATGGTGTTGGCCCCCAGCTCCTTGATGATGAGGGCGTCCTCATAGTGCTCCTCTGGGGTGAGTGCGTTGCCTTCATATAGCCGGTCCTGGTGGCGGGAAACGCCCCGCAGGGGGGTCTGCACGCCGTTCAGGATGAAGCCCTCGTCGGGGGTGCAGCTGAAGGAGCGGACACCGGCGGAGACCACCAGCTCGTCATAGGCCTCGTTGCGGCGCTGGAGGGTGGCGGTGACGGTGTAGAGGTAGGGGTCGTCCACGCCCCACAGGTGGGCGTCGGGGACGAACAGGGTGATTTTCGCATCGTCGGCGGGGCGGACGCCGGAGGCCACCTCGTTGCCCTCAATATCCTCCACGGTGTACATCACGGTGAAGTTGGGGTCGGGGTTGGTGACCCAGCTTTCGATTTCAAAGGTGGCGCCGCCGCAGTCGGTGGGCTTGGGGGCGACCTTGATGCCGGGGCCGCCGTAGTAGTCCAGGTCGAAGTGGGTTTCAGGGACGCTAATTAGGTTCACGCCGCGATACAGGCCGCCGTAGAAGGTGAAGTCGGCGCTCTGGGGATAGACGCTGGACTTCTCCTCATTGGAGACCTCAATTTTCAGCTCGTTGCCATCGTCCTTGCACAGGTCGGTGATGTCGGCGCGGAAGCGGGAGTAGCCGCCCTCGTGGTAGACCAACTTCTCGCCATTGACGTAAACGGTGGCCTGGAGGGCCGCCGCCAGCACCTCCACATAGGTGCGGCCACCGGCCAGGGGCTGCACGGGGGTGTCAAAGCTGCGGGTGTAGACCGCGGTGGTGCGG
>JAJQFX010000250.1 GCA_021200895.1 Clostridiales bacterium
CCGGAGGAAGCGTCCCCGCTCCCCGCCGAACCGGAGCCTCCGGCCCCGTCCCGGCGAAAGGCGAAGAAAAAGGAACCCCCCAGGGAAGAGGATACCTTCACGGGGCTGCCGTCCGAGCCAGTCCCGGATGAGGAGCGGTATCGCTGCCCCACCCTGGACTTGCTGCTGAAGGGCAGCGGCCCCAGTAAGGGCACCTCCACGGAGGAGCTGAACCAAACCCAGGCCCGCCTGTCGGACACGCTGCATTCCTTCGGCATCAGCGGCGAAATCATTGGCCGCACCTGCGGCCCCTCCGTCACCCGCTTTGACCTGCTGCTGGAGCAGGGGGTGAAACTCAGCAAAGTCACCAACCTGGCGGGCGACCTGGCCCTGAGCCTGGGGGCGGTGAACGTCCGCATCGCCCCCGTCCCGGGGCAAAACTCCGTGGTGGGCATCGAGGTGCCCAATCAGAAGGTGTCCGCCGTCCCCATCCGGGAGGTGCTGGACAGCGAAGAGTTCCGCAACCACCCCTCCCCCGTGGCCTTCGCCGTGGGCCGGGACATCGCCAACCGCAACATCGTGGGGGACATCGCCCGTCTGCCCCACCTGCTGATTGCCGGTACCACCGGCTCCGGCAAGAGCGTCTGCACCAACGCGCTGATCGTCTCGCTGCTATATAAATCCTCCCCTCAGGACGTTCGGCTGATCATGATAGACCCGAAGATGGTGGAGTTGGGGGTGTACAACGGCATCCCCCACCTGCTGATTCCCGTCGTTACCGACCCAAAGAAGGCCGCCGGAGCGCTGCAATGGGCGGTGTACGAGATGATGCGGCGGTATAAGGACTTCTCCGAGCAGCACGTCCGGGATTTGGAATCCTACAACAAGCTGGCGGAGCACGCGGATAAAATCGAAGGGGCCGAAGGCGTGGAGCACAAGCCCCAAATCGTCATCGTCATTGATGAGCTGGCCGACCTGATGCTGGTAGCCGCGAAAGAGGTGGAGGAATCCATCTGCCGGGTGGCCCAGATGGGCCGCGCCGCCGGTATCCACCTCATCATCGCCACCCAGCGGCCCTCCACTGATGTCATCACCGGCCTGATGAAGGCCAACATCCCCAGCCGCATCGCCTTCGCGGTGGCCTCCTCCCTGGAGTCCCGCATCATCCTGGATCAGGTGGGTGCGGAGAAACTGGTGGGCAAGGGCGATATGCTCTTCTCCCCCCTGGGCATCGGCAAGCCCATGCGGGTGCAGGGTTGCCTCGTCACGGAGGAGGAGGTCTCCAATGTCATCAACTTCGTCAAGGAGAACTCCACCGCCAATTACGACGAGGAAATCCTGGCCGAGGTGGAAGAGCACGCCCGGAACGCCGGAAAGGGCGGCAAGGGCGCTTCCGCCATGAACGTGGCCTTCCCCGAGCTGGGCGGCGGAGATACCCCCGCCGAGCCCCCCGCCGAGGAGAACGGAGACGAGCTGCTGCCCCAGGCCGTAGACGTGGTGATGGAGACCGGCATGGCCTCCGTCTCCATGCTCCAGCGGCGGCTGAAGCTGGGCTACTCCCGGGCCGCCCGGCTGGTAGACCAGATGGAGGAGCGGGGCATCGTGGGGCCCTTTGAAGGCTCCAAGCCCCGGAAGGTGCTCATCACCAAGGAGCAGTGGCAGGAGCGGAAGCTCCAGGGCGGCCAGTTCACCTTTGACGACTTTGCCGCCGCCAGAGCCATGAGCGAGGCCGCCGACGCGGAGAGCGGCCTGCCCCTCTCCGGCCAGACGGAACCCTTTGAGGAGTAAAGGAGGAAACCCCCATGAAGCTGGCTCTCATCCAAATGCGCGTCAGCGCCGACAAGGAGGCAAACCTGGCCGAAGCGTCCAGGGCCGTCTCCGCCGCCGCAGCGCAGGGGGCGGAGTTGGTCATGCTGCCGGAGATGTTCTGCTGCCCCTATGACACCCGCTGCTTCCCTGTCTACGGGGAACCGGCAGGGGGGAACGTCTGGCAGGCCCTCCGCCAAATGGCGGAGGAGAACCGGGTCTGGCTGGTGGGCGGCTCCATGCCGGAATTGGAGGGCGGCAGGGTGTACAATACCTCCTTCGTCTTTTCCCCGGCGGGGGAGCAGATTGCCCGCCACCGGAAGGTACACCTCTTTGACATTGACGTGACCGGGGGCCAGCGTTTTATGGAGTCCGACACCCTGTCACCCGGCGAGGGCTGCACCGTGTTTGACACCCCCTTTGGCCGGTTCGGGCTGTGCATCTGCTTTGACATCCGCTTCCCGGCCCTGGCACGGAAGATGACGGAGGCCGGAGCCAAGGCCATTCTGGTTCCCGCCGCCTTCAACATGACCACCGGCCCGCTGCACTGGGAACTGCTGCTCCGGGCCAGGGCGGTGGACAATCAGCTGTTCACCGCCGCCTGCGCCCCCGCCCGGGACACTGGGGCGGGATACGTCTCCTACGGCCACAGCCTGGTGGCCGACCCCTGGGGGGCGGTGCTGGCCGACGGCGGGACGGAGGCGGGCATCCTCTGCGCGGAGCTGGACTTCGGGGCTGTGGATTCCGTGCGGAGGCAGATCCCTGTCCTGCCCCCGCAGCTGCGGGGCGGCTGACCAGGGGCCGGAGGGACGGCTGTTCCATCTATCGCTTCTGGTCAGGGCCATCCGTTCCTTAGACGAGGTTCGCTATAAACGTTTTGTCCGGCCTTCCCTTGCCAAGGGAGGCCGGACAAATTCTTTATAAAATAAAACCGTATCTGGGGAGAACCGCCCCGCAGGCAACCAGGGGCCGCTCTCCCGTTAAACTATACCGTTTTCCCGCAGATAGGCCAACAGCCCGCTGCACCCCTCCGTCACATCCGCATAGGTGGCGTCAAAGTCCCCGGTATACCAGGGGTCGGCGATGTCCCGCCGGGAGCCTGCGAAGGATAGCAGCTTGTGAACCTTGCCCTCCGGGTCGCCGTGGAGCATCCTGCGGAGGTTCTTCCTGTTCCACTCATCCATGCCGATGATGAGGTCGAACCGTTCATAGTCGCGCCAGGTGATTTGCCTCGCCCTGTGGGAAATCAGTGGGATACCCACCTCCCGTAGCTTTTGCGCCGTCCCCCAGTGTGGGGAATTGCCCAGCTCCTCCGTGCTGGTGGCCATGGAGTCAATGTAGCACCGGTCAGCGAGGCCCGCCTCCTGCACCATATGCGCAAAGACGCTCTGGGCCATGGGGCTGCGGCAAATGTTGCCGTGGCAGCAGAATACAATGCGAATCATCCGTTTTCCTCCTTAAACTACAGCCTCACATCAGCGGGCCAAACAGCCGGAACAGGCATTGCGTGACCCGCACCATGGCGTTGAGGCCCGTCTGGTACTGCTCCGTCACCTCCTGGGAGACCAGGAAGGTTTTTCGGAAGTCCGCCTCAATGTCCTGAATGGCGGGACAGCGGTACAGCAGGACGCCGTTTTCAAAGTGGTGGTACAGGCTGCGGAAGTCAAAGTTGATGGTGCCCACCGTGGCGGCGGCACCGTCGCACAGCACCTGCTTCTCGTGGGAGAAGCCGGGGGTGTACTCGTAGATGCGCACGCCCCGACGCACCAGCCCCGCGTAGTAGGAGCGGGTCATGCGGTACACCAGCTTCTTGTCCGGAATGCCGGGGGTCAGGATGCGCACGTCCACTCCACGCTGGGCGGCCAGGCACAGGGCGCGGGTCATCTCGTCGCTGATGATGAGGTAGGGCGTGGCGATATAAAGGTAGCGCGTGGCGCTGTGAATCAGGTTCAGGTAGATATTCTCCCCCATATACTCGTCGTCCAGGGGGCTGTCCGCATAGGGCTGGACGAACCCCGGCTGGCTGGCCTGATAGATAACATCAGGCAGGTAGCGGGTGTAGCTGGCGTCGGTGTCCTCCATGGCGTTCCACATCTCCAGGAACATCAGGGTCAGGCTCTGCACCGCGTCGCCGGTGAGCCGGAGGCCGGTGTCCTTCCAGTGGCCGAAGGGGGTAGTGATGCCGAAGTACTCATCCGCCAGGTTGTAGCCCCCGGTGTAGCCGACTTTGCCGTCAATGACGGTGATTTTGCGGTGATCCCGGTTGTTCATAAAGGGCTTCAGCACCGGCACCACAGGGTTGAACACCCGGCACTGGACGCCGACCTCCTCCATCCGCCGGATAAAGCCCCGGTCGATAAAGCCGACGCTGCCCACCTCATCGTAGAACATCCGCACCTTGACCCCGTGGGCCACCCGGTCTGCCAGCACGGCTTTCAGCCGGGCGAAGGCCGCGCCCTCTTGAATGGCGTGGTACTCCAGAAAAATGAATTGCTCCGCAGCCGCCAAGTCCTTCAGCTGTGCCTCCAGCCCGTCCACCGCTTCGGCGTAAAAGACCACGTCGGTGTTGCAGTAAAGGGGATAGTGGCCGTACTGATAGATATACCGGCACTGGCCGGCAAATTGGGGGTCTGACGCCTCCAGGGCCTGCATTGGCTCCGGGCGCTGCTGCTGGAAGGGGCGCAGCTTGCCGTCGATGGTCTCAAAGCGCCTGCGCATCCGCCGGGTGGCGCCGCTGCGGCCAAACAGGAGGTACAGGCACAGCCCCAGGAGGGGGAACGCCATGATGAGGATGATCCAGGACAGCTTAAAGGCCGCGTTGTCCCGCTTCCCGGAGATGCGCACCGTCAGCAGGAAGGCCAGCAGGCTGGTCAGCAGGCTGATGGTGGCGGAGTATTCGTTGAGCCGGACAAACAGCAGCACGATCCAGCCCACCTGTATCACCAGCGCCAGCAGCGAGGCAAGCATTTTTGCGACGCCGTTTCTGACGGTTGCCTTTTCCTCGGTTCTCATGGGGCAGAGACCTCCTTCCGGTTTCAATCTGATTATAGCAGAAATGAGTGAGAAAATCTACCGGCAGAAACGGGAAAGTGTGACAGTTCCGCGGGATTGCCCTTGACAGCTTCCGCCTGCCATCGTAAGATAACATCAGACAGGGGGCGCGCATCCATGCAGTACGCAAATATTCATAAGGCAATTTTCCAGGCCAGGCCCAACCGGTTCATCGCTCAGGTGACGCTGGACGGTCAGCCAGTGCCCGTCCATGTGAAAAACACCGGCCGGTGCCGGGAGCTGCTGGTGCCGGGCAGCACCGTCTACCTGGTGCGGTCGGACAACCCCGCCCGCAAGACCCAATGCGACCTGGTGGCGGTGGAGAAGGGCAGCCTGCTCATCAACATGGACGCCCAGGCCCCCAATCAGCTCTTCCGGGAGTGGGTGGAGCGGGGCCGGTTCCTGCCGGACGTGACCTGTCTCCGGCCGGAGTACTCCTACGGAGACTCCCGATTTGACTTCTACCTGGAGCGGGGCGGGCGGCCCGGCCTCGTGGAGGTGAAGGGCTGCACCCTGGAAGAAGGCGGCGTTGCCCGGTTCCCGGACGCGCCCACGGAGCGGGGCGTCAAGCACATCCAGGGGCTGATACGGGCGAAGGAGGCGGGGCTGGAAGTATGGCTCTGCCTGGTGGTGCAGATGGAGGGGATGCGCTGCTTCATGCCCAACGACGCCACCCATCCGGCCTTTGGCGCAGCGCTGCGCCGGGCGGCGGAAGCCGGGGTTCACGTCCAGGCGCTGGAGTGCCGGGTGTGGCCGGACGGGGCGGAGATCACGGGCCAAATCCCCGTAATGCTATAAAAAGAAAGCGAGGGAATCACCATGACAGAACTGGAAACCATCGAACGGGCGCGGATGTACCTGGAGAAGCTGGCAAACGGCATCGACCCGCTGACAGACCTGCCGGTGCCGGAGGGGGATGTCATCAACCAGGTGCGCATCTCCCGCTGCCTGTTCTTCACTGCGGACGTGCTGCGCCGGGTGGTGGAGAACGGCGGCATCGCCCCGCCACCCAGGGGCAGGAAAAGGAGCGGCTTCACCGCGACCCAGGAGCAGCTGCAAAGGGTGCGCTTTTCCAGGGAGCCGCTGCGCATCACGGAGCTGTGCAAACGCATCACTGAGGCCGCAGCACCGGAGGACGGAACACGTCTGACCTACGCCGTTGTGCTGGAGTGGCTGGAGTCCGTCGGTATGCTGGAGAAGCAGGAGGACGGGGAAGGAAAACGGAAACGCCGCCCGACGGAAGCGGGGCGGCAAATCGGCATCCTGGAGGAGGAGCGCACCGGCACCTACGGCACCTATGCCGCCGTGCTGTACAATGAGGAGGCGCAGCACTTTGTCGTAGACAACCTGGACGCGGCCCTGGCGCTGCGGCAGTCGGGTGGATAAGGGGGCTTCCTTGCGGCTCCTGCCGCCCCGCAGGCCGCAGGGGGTACCCCCTTCCCACAAATCTGCGGGCACTTTCCCCATTGCATCTCCGGGCAAAATCCGCTATAATACTGTCTGTTGAGTAAGTGCGCCCCACGGGGAAAGGAGCCGACATGAAGCGAACCTGGATATACCTGGCCGCGCTGGCGTGGCTCCTCTGCTGCACCGGCTGCAGCGGGGAGGGAACTGCCTCCCAGTCCACCAGCGGGGGCCTTGCGGCGGAGGCGGCCAGCCTCAGTGAGAGCAGCGTTGCCAGCGAGGAAGCGGCGGAGCCGGAGGTGAGGGAGCCGGAGTACTGCACCTGGCCGGGCTTTCTGGACAAAACCGTCACGGAGGACAACCACACCCTGACCCTCTCCAACGATGAGGGCAACACTGTGACCCTCTCCTTCGTCATCACGGAGGACAAGACCGGGGCGGTGCTGTACGAGAGCGGGACCGTGGCCCCTGGGGAATCCGCCCTCTGGGACATTTATGAGGCTTACACCACCGGCAGCCATACCGTCACTATCACCACCACCGCCGACACCGGCAACCGGCTGGCGCAGCAAATCGTGCTGACGCTGCCGGAGGAAGGGGAATAAACACCGATGAAAGAAAATTTATATGCGGATTTTTGCAGCATTTCCGTCTACCGGGGGCTGATGGATTTACCCCCGCTGGCCTACCTTCGGGATCTGCTGGAGGCGCTGGAGAACGGCGCTGCCGATATGGACAGCTACGCCAACTGCTTCTATGCCCTGGCGGAGGAGGGGTACGACTCCCTGGCGGACTACCTGTTCGACCATCTGCGCTATGACGAGTCCCCCTTTGCGGACGCGGTGGCCCGGGGCCGGGTGACGCCGGTGCTGGAGAAGGCCGCCCGACACGACCTGGCGGTGCTGGCGGACATTGCCAACACCCGCTGCGCCGAGCTGAAGGGGATGATGGCCGCCCTGCTGCCGGAGAGTTGGGAGGAGAGCGTCTCCGCCCTGCCGGAGTGGAACGTCGGCGCGGCCTTCCAGTTTGACCGGCTGGTGGACTTCTACCGGGTGAACGGCTGCGGCCTGTTCGCCAAGTATCACGCCTTTGTCTGGGCGGACGGCCGGGTCAGCCCGGTGGCCCACCCGGATTTCCGGCCCCTGGATACCCTGTGGGGCTATGAGCGCCAGCGGGATCAGGTGATCGAGAACACCCGCGCCCTGGTGGAGGGCAAGGCAGTGAACAACGTGCTGCTCTACGGCGCGTCCGGCACCGGCAAGAGCGCCACGGTGAAGGCCATGCTGGGAGTCCCCGGCTTCGAGAGCCTGCGGCTCATCGAGGTGGAGAAGGAGGACCTGACCGACATCCCCAAACTGGTGCGGAACCTGGGCCGCCGCCCCCAGAAGTTCATCATCTTCATTGACGATTTGGCCTTCGACAAGGAGGACAAAACCTTCTCCGCCCTGAAATCCATCCTGGAGGGCAGCCTGGAGCCCAGGCCGGACAACGTGGTGATTTACTGCACCTCCAACCGGCGGAACCTGGTGCGCCAGAACTTCTCCGACCGGCGGGGGGACGAGGTGGACGCCAGGGAGACCATCGAGGACAAGGTGTCCCTGGCCGCCCGGTTCGGCCTGCGGATTCTGTACTCCGAACTGATGAAGGAGCCCTTCTTTCAGATGTGCTGCGACCTGGCCGCCGCCTCCGGCGTGACCATGGCGCGGGAGGACATGGAGAAGGAGGCCGTGAAGTGGGACATCCGCCATCCCAGCCGCACCCCCCGCTCGGCCAACCAGTTTGCCGCCAGCCTGCTGGCGAAGCAGAAGTGACAGAACACCCCTCCCGGATGCCGCAGGCAATCGGGAGGGGCTGCTGCGTGATTGGCATTGTCCGCCTGGGGGAGGCACTGCCCCTACTGTGAACGGGGAATCCGCCTGAAAACTTAGCAAGTTTCATATTGCTTTCTCCCGCCAATTCCCGTATAATAGCAGAAACCGCCGTTTGGCGGGAGTCAGTTCAGGAGGATGAAACGCGATGAGAAAACAGCAAACCTATCAATGGCGGTCACTGACAGTGGGCACCTGTTACTATCCGGAGCAGTGGGACGAGGCCCTGTGGCGGTCAGACCTGTGCCGGATGCGGGAGGCGGGTATCCGCTGCATCCGCATTGGGGAGTTTGCCTGGAGCAAGGTGGAGCCGGAGGAGGGGAAGTTCACCTTTGACTTCTTTTCCCGCTTCCTCGACCTGGCGGAGGAGCTGGGCATGAAGGTCATCTTCGGCACCCCCACCGCCACGCCCCCCGCCTGGCTGACGGAGCAGTACCCGGAGGTGCTGAACTGCCGCCAGGATGGCGTTCCCTATCGCCACGGGATGCGGCGGCACTATAACTACAATTCGCCGGTGTACCGGCTCCTCTCCGCCCGCATCGTGGAGGCCTTCACCTCCCACTACGCCCCCCATCCCGCCGTGGTGGGGTGGCAGATCGACAACGAGATCAACTGCGAGACCGGCGACTTCTACTCCGAAAGCGACACCGACGCCTTCCGGCTGTTCCTCCAGGAGAAGTACGGCACCTTGGACGCCCTGAACCGGGCCTGGGGGACGGTGTTCTGGAACCAGACCTATACAGCGTGGGAGGAGATTTACGTCCCCCGCACCACCATTCACGACTCCACAAACCCCCATCAGGTGCTGGACTATATCCGTTTCGTCTCAGACAGCGCCGTCCGCTTCTGCAAAATGCAGAGCGACATTGTGCGCAAGCACTGCAAGCCGGGAGACTTCATCACCACCAACGGCCTGTTCGGCCACCTGGACAACCACCGGATGATGGACGAGGCCCTGGACGTGTATACCTACGACTCCTACCCCAACTTCGCCTTCTGCATGAAGGAGGACCCCCTCCACGCCACAAACCTGAACGACCGGCGGTGGAGCCAGCACCTCACTGAGGTGCGCTCCGTCTGCCCTCACTTCGGCATTATGGAGCAGCAGTCCGGGGCCATGGGCTGGAACACCCGGATGGAGTCCCCCGCCCCCAAGCCGGGGCAGCTGACCCTCTGGGCCATGCAGAGCGTGGCCCACGGGGCAGATTATGTCAGCTTCTTCCGCTGGCGCACCTCTGTTATGGGCACCGAGATGTACTGGCACGGCATCCTGGACTATGACAACCGGGACAACCGGAAACTCCGGGAGGTGCAGGCGTTTGCCCATCGGCTGGAGGCCATCCAGGACATGGCCGGGGCGGAGTATGAGGCCCCCTTCGCCCTGGTGAAAGACTATGACAACGACTGGGACGCAGAGCTGGACGCCTGGCACCGCCGCCTGACCTGGCAGAGCGAGGAGGAAATTTTCATCGCCGCCCAGCTGGCCCACACCCCCATGGACATCCTTTATCTGCTGGATAGCACCGAGGCATCGGAGCTGCTGCACTACCCCGTCCTGTTCTACCCCCACGGCCTGATTTTGACGGAGGCGCACGCGGCGCTGCTGCGGGACTATGTGGCGCAGGGCGGCACCCTGGTCGTCGCCGCCCGCACCGGCCAGAAGGACGCCACCGGCCAGTGCGTCATGGCCCCCATGCCAGGCCTGCTGGCGGAGGCCACCCATACCGACGTGACGGAGGGCACCTTCGTCGGCCCGGCGGACGGTAGCGTCACCATGGATTGGGCAGGCCGGGAGCTGGACACCGGGGTTTGCAATGAAGTCCTGGCCCTCACCGGGCCGGAGGCCAGGGTGCTGGCCCGGTACACCGGCAACTACTACGCCGGGGAACCCGCCTTGGTGGAGCGGACGCTGGGGAAGGGCAAAATCCTCCACTTCGGCGGCGCCCTCACCCGTGGCACCGCCCGCACCTTCCTGGACTATCTGCACCTGTCCGAACCCTGGGGTGATGTACTGACTATCCCCGCGGACTGCGAGCTGTGCGTCCGCAGGAAAGGGGAGACCCGGCTGTTCTTCGTGCTGAACTACGCCGCCACGTCCCAGACCGTCACCCTCCGCACTCCTCTGACGGACGCAGAGACCGGCGAGGGGGTGGAGGGAACCGTTACCCTCAAGCCCTATGAAGTGAAGATTTTCCGGAATTAAAATAATTCCCAAAGGGCGGCGGACGTTCCTCAGACGCCCCGCCAGAAAAAAACGGAAAGCCCAGGCGCTCGTTGCTGAGTGCCTGGGCTTTCCGCGTATTCTATTTTCGGCTCGGTAAACTGGAATTTGTACTACACAATATCATAGCCTGCATTACTTAATACAGACAGGGCTTTCTCATAATTCTCTT
>JAJQFX010000128.1 GCA_021200895.1 Clostridiales bacterium
CGAAGGGGCTGAGGGTCTCGCCGGGCACGGTGTTGTGGTTGGCGGTGATGTGGACGGAGTCCAGCCGGGCCTCCAGTTCCTTGCCGGTGCAGTCCTCCTCCCGCAGATCGATGAGCATCAGGTGGTTGTCCGTGCCGCCGGACACCAGCTTCACCCCACGGGCGATGAGTTGGGCGGCCAGAGCCTGGGCGTTATCCACGATGCCCTGGGCATAGACCTTAAACTCCGGCTTCAGCGCCTCACCGAAGCACACCGCCTTGGCGGCGATGACGTGCTCCAGGGGGCCGCCCTGGGTGCCGGGGAACACGGCGGAGTTCAGCCGCTTGGCCAGCACTGCGTTGTTGGTCAGAATCAGGCCGCCACGGGGGCCGCGAAGGGTCTTGTGGGTGGTGGTGGTGACTACGTCGGCGTAGGGCATGGGGCTTTGATGCACGCCGCCAGCCACCAGACCGGCGATGTGGGCCATGTCCACCATCAGATACGCGCCGTAGCCGTGGGCGATTTCGGCCAGCTTCTCAAAGTCGATGGCACGGGGATAGGCGGAAGCCCCCGCCACGATGAGCTTGGGCCGCACCTGCTTCACAGCCTTCTCCAGGGCGGCGTAGTCGATAAAGCCGTCCTCATTCACGCCGTAGGAGACGAAGTTGTAGTTCTTGCCGGACATATTCACCGGGGAGCCGTGGGTCAGATGCCCGCCCTGGGACAGATCCATGCCCATGACAGTGTCTCCCAGCTCCAGCAGGGCGAAATATACCGCCAGGTTGGCCTGAGCGCCGGAGTGGGGCTGCACGTTGGCGAACTTCGCGCCGAACAGCTGGCAGGCCCGCTGAATGGCGATGTTCTCCACCTGGTCCACATAGGCGCAGCCGCCGTAATAGCGCTTGCCGGGGAGACCCTCCGCGTACTTGTTGGTCAGGATGCTGCCCATAGCCGCCATCACGGCGGGGGAGACGATATTCTCGCTGGCAATCAGCTCAATATTCTCCCGCTGACGGTTCAGCTCACGGCCCATCGCCGCAGACACTTCCGGGTCTGCGGCGGCGAGGAAGCCGATGGAGTCCTGCATATTCTGATACATATTACTACCTCCTGTGGGGTTTTGGGGGCAAAAAACGCCCTTGCGTTCCTTATTATACTGTGAATCGGCCCATAAATCAATTTGTTTCTGGGGAAATTTACCGAATTTTGGGAAATGTGCGCTGCGCCGCCGTCTGCGTTCAAATTTTATAGTTCTGTAACAATTTTCTATGAACTTCTGTAACAACCGGGGTGTATCTTATAGACATGAGCTGAGCAACTTCTTCTTTTCATTCTATCCTCCCTAATTTCCCTAAAGGGACAGGCGGCAACCGAACGGTTGCCGCCTGTTTCTGTTTTGCTGGTGTCCACTCTCAGACGCGCCGCGCCGCCTGACTGTTCAGGAAAGGTCATTAGCTTAGAGTGATTGCGCTCCTTAGGCAAAGATTGATGAAGCAACCACGCTTTTGCCCGACCGGCGGGCAAAACACAGTTCCTTTACCATTCCTTGCCTAAGGAAAGTAGCTTTCCCCATCCAGACAAACCACGACCCCCGCAGAGGCAGGCAAATCGCCTGCCCCTGCGGGGGCTTTTTTTCGGCGGGCTGCAATGCAGCCCCGCCGGTCTGGGGTGTGCGGTTGTCAGCTCAGCTGGAACTGACCGGTGTACAGCTGGTAATACCGGCCCTTCATGGCCATCAGTTCGTCATGGGAGCCGATTTCAATGATGCGGCCCAACTCCAGCACAGCGATACAGTCGCTGTTGCGGACGGTGGACAGCCGGTGGGCGATGACGAAGGTGCTGCGCCCCTTCATCAGCGCATCCATACCCTTGGAAATCAGCGCCTCGGTACGGGTGTCGATGGAGGAGGTGGCCTCGTCCAGCACCATCACAGGCGGGTCTGCCACGGCGGCCCGGGCGATGGCCAGCAGCTGCCGCTGGCCCTGGGACAGGTTGGCGCCATCAGCAGTGACCATGGTGTTGTAGCCCTCCGGCAGGCGGCGGATGAAGGAGTGGGCGTTGGCCGTCTTGGCGGCGGCGATGCACTGCTCATCCGTGGCGTCCAGTTTGCCGTAACGGATGTTCTCCATAACGGTGCCGGTGAACAGATGGGTGTCCTGGAGGACGATACCCAGGGAGCGGCGGAGGCTGTCCTTGGCGATGCCCTGGATGTCAATGCCGTCATAGGTGATGGTGCCGTCCTGAATCTCGTAGAACCGGTTAATTAGGTTGGTGATGGTGGTCTTGCCCGCGCCGGTGGAGCCCACGAAGGCGATTTGCTGGCCGGGCTTGGCGTAGACACTCAGGTCGTACAGCACCTGCTTCTCTGGCACATAGCTGAAGTCCACATTGGTCAGGCGCACGTCGCCTTTCAGCCCTACCAGCTCGCAGGCGTCCTCGCCCTCGCCGATAACGGTGCCGGTGACCGGCTTGAGCTTGAAGCTGTCGCCGCCGTTCCGGGGCTCCCAGCTCCAGTGGCCGTCATCGTGGTGCACCAGCTTGCCCCGCTCAGTCTGGGGCAGCTTCCACGCCCAGTTGGTGACCCGGCCCTCGCCGTTGTGAAGGCTCAGGCTGCCGTCCTCGTGCTTTTCCACGTTGACCAGAGTGACCTTGCCGTCGTCGATTTCCGGCTCCTCGTCCATGACGGCGAAGATGCGCTCCGCGCCGGCCAGGGCGGACAGGATGTTGTTCATCTGCATGGTGATTTGGTTCAGAGGCTGAGACAGCTGCTTGGAGTAGGTCAGATAGGTGACCAGGCCGCCGATGTCAAAGCCGCCGATGATGCTCAGGGCGCCGCCCACAGCCGCGGTGATGGCGTAAGCGATGTTGGAGATGTTGCCGGAGATGGGGCCCATGGCGTTAGAGTAGAAAGTGGCTTTGGAGGCCGCCTGGCGGTAGTTCTCGTTCAGTTCGCGGAAGTCGCTGACCGCCTGCTCCTCATGGGTGAAGGCTTTGACCACCTTCATGCCGGTGATCACTTCCTGAATGTTGCCATTCAGCGCGCCCAGGGCGGCCTGCTGCTCCCGGTAGTAAGCGCGGCTCCTGCCGCCCACGATTCTGATGACCAGCATCACCGCCACCAGCATGATGACAGAGATAATGAACAGGACAGGGCTCAGGTAAATCATCATCACCACCGTGGAGACGAAGGTGATGCCGGCGGACAGCATCGAGACGATGGACTGCTCCAGCGCCATCTGCACGTTGTCCGCGTCGTTGGTGAAGCGGCTCATCAGCTCGCCGTGGGTGTGCTGGTCAAAGAACCGCAGGGGCAGGGTCTGCATATGGTCGAACAGTTCTTTTCGCAGGGTGTTGCAGCTCTTCTGGGCCAGCTGGGCCATCAGGTTGGACTGACCGTAGGAGCAGGCCGCCGCCACGACGTACACCACCAGCAGCTGCAGCACGCTGGTCAGCAGGCCGGGCAGCTCGGAGACGCCGTTGGCCACTGCGTCAGTCAGGTTGTTGATGATGGGGCGCATCATATAGGTGGCCGCCACGCTGCACAGGGCGGACAGCACTACCATCAGCAGCGCCGCCACCAGCATCACAGGCCGCTTCATCAGGTAACTCAGCAGCCGGGTGATGGTGGCCATCATGTTCTTGGGGCGCTGGGGATTGGGATTGTTCCTTCTTCCGGGTCCGTTATTAGCCATGATCGACCCCTCCTTCCAGCTGGGAATAATAGATCTCCTGATAGATCTTGTTGCAGCGCATCAGTTCCTCATGGGTGCCGACGCCTGCGATGGTGCCCTCGTCCAGCACGATGATCTTATCCGCGTTCCGGACAGAGGAGATACGCTGGGCGATCATAATGACGGTGGTGTCCTTCAGGTTGTGATAGAAGCTCTCCCGGATGAGGGCCTCGGTGGCGGAGTCCACGGCGGAGGTGGAGTCGTCCAGAATCAGCACAGAGGGCTTGCGGAGCATAGCCCGGGCGATGCACAGCCGCTGCTTCTGTCCGCCGGAGACGTTGACGCCGCCCTGGCTCAGATGGGTGTCAAAGCCGTAGGGGAAGGACATGATGAAGTCGTAGGCCTGGGCGTCCTTGGCCGCCTGAATCATTTCCTCCTCGGTGGCGTCGGGGTCGCCCCACATCAGGTTCTCCCGGATGGTGCCGGAGAACAGCACGTTGTTTTGCAGCACCATGCCGATGCGGCCCCGGAGGCCCTCCAGGGGGTAGTCCTTCACGTTCACGTCGTCCAGCAGCACCTCGCCTTCGGTGGCGTCGTAGAACCGGGGAATCAGGTTCACCAGGGAACTCTTGCCCACGCCGGTGCCGCCGACGATGGCCACGATTTGGCCCGGCTCGGCCACAAAGTCCAGATTGGTCAGCACATCGTCGCCGCTGCCGGTTTTCGTGTACTTAAAGGAGACGTTGCGGAACTCCACCTTGCCGCCGGAGCGGGGCAGCTGCTCCTGAGTCAGGGAGCCGTCCTCGATGTCCGGCTCGTTGTCAATGACTTCAAAGATACGGTCACAGCAGGCCTGGGCGCGGCTGTACTGGAGCAGCGCCATGGCCACCATCATCACGCCCATCAGCACCATCATGATATAGTTCAGCAGGCTGGACAGCTGGCCGATGGGCAGCTCGCCCCCCAGCACCAGCAATCCGCCGTTGTACAGAATTAGCACCGTGGCGGTGGAGACGCAGAGCATCATAATGGGGTTCAGGGAGATGACCCGCAGCACGGCCCGCAGGCCGGCGTTGGTGTAGTCATCGTTGGCGGTACGGAATTTTTCCTTCTCAAAGTCGGCCCGGACGTAGCTCTTCACCACCCGGATGCCCACCAGGTTCTCCTGCACCTTCTCGTTCAGGGCGTCGATTTTGGTCTGCATGGCCCGGAACAGGGAATGGCACTTGGTCATGATGAGGCCCACCGCCACAGCCAGAATGGGCAGGATGATGAGCAGGATGATGGCCAGCCGCCACTCGATGGTGAAGGACACGATGAGGGCCACAATCATCATCATCAGAGACCGCACCAGCATCCGCAGCGCCATGGCCACGGTGTTCTGGATATTGGTGATGTCGTTGGTCATACGGGTGACCAGCGAGGAGGAGGAGAAATGGTCAATATCCGCAAAGGAGAACTTGCTGACCTGGTCAAACTCCGCGCTGCGGAGGTTGGCCCCCAGGCCGATGGAAGCCTCCGCGGCGAACTTCGCGCTGAGGGTGCCGCAGGTCATGGAGATGCAGGCCACCAGCAGCATCAGCGCCCCCATGCGGAGGATGACCCCCATGTCGCTGTCAGCGATGCCCACGTCAATGATCTGCGCCATCAGCAGGGGCAGAATCAGCTCACAGATAGTTTCCACTGTGATGAGGGTGGGCGCCAGCAGCGCCTGTTTGCCGTATCCCTTGAAGTAAGGGATCAGCCGCCTAATCATATTCATTAGACTATCCTTCCTTTCCTGGCCCGGACGCTCCCCTTGGCGGCGGGCCGTAGTTTGTCAGAATGTGATGTTGTCAGGGATAAACCCGCGTTACTCCTCAGGGGTCGGAGGCGCGGGGTCGGAAGGTTCCCGGGCAGGGCGCACATCCCTGGCGCAGGAGCAGGACGATTCGGACTCATGCTCCTGAATCAGGGCAGAAATCTTTTTCATCAGGCGCAGATATTCTCTGGCGTCCTCCTCGCCCAGGGCGGTCAGCAGGCATTTCAGGTCGTCGATAGCCTCCTGGTAGCGCTCCGCCGCATAACTCTTGCCCGCCTCGGTGACGCGGACGATGACCTTGCGGCGGTCTGTCCCATCCCTGGTGCGCTCCACATAGGCTTTGCGCTCCAGGCTGTTCAGGATGTTGGTCACCCGTGCAGTGGACAGGTGGAAGCAGTTGCTCAGGGCGGTGGGGGTGGTGGGGGCGTCCGTGTGGATAAGGTGCAGCAGCATGGCCATCTCCCCCCGGGAGATTTCGGTCATTTTCCGCCGGGGGCCTCGCTGAAACGATGACGCGTAGCGGAACAGCTCTCTTGCCATTTCCTCAAGTTCCATAGTATCACCTCCTAACACCCTTTGTTTTCTACCACTGATAGCTACTATTATGCACGGGGTTTCTATGATTGTCAATAGGCTGTTTGTGAATTTTCTGTGACAGGGGGGAGGTTTTCCGCAGAACGTGAAACCGGGCCTTTTCATTTTGACTTTTTTCTGGTACAATAGGAGGAGATTTTAGTGGTTAGTGGCTAGTGGCTGGCAGCCGGTACGCCCCCTTCGGGGGCGGGAGCTGTTAGCTATTAGGAACTCCTATCGTCAGGCGGCAGCTCCGCTGCGCGCCCTGCCCCTTTCAGGGGAGCCGAAGATGGTGGTTTGGAAATGACTGCAATCATGCGTTCTGCTGATGAAGCCAGGCTTATAGAATCCTATCGTCAGCTCAGCGCTCAAGGTCAGGAATACATCTGCCAAACCATGGCGGTGGTGCCGAACTCTTATTCAAAAAAAATAACGCTGCTCTCGACCTGGAGGCAGTGCAGTAGGTAGGCGATGTTGTCTTGGCGATAATACTTTCAGTTCTTTTTACTGGTATTATAGGCTTCATCATACTAATGGTCTTGCTGATTGATTTTAGGTGTCAATGGCGGGCTGCTGAGAACGAGGCAAAAAAGAAGGCGGAAAAGAGAGCGCTTGAACGGAAAGAGCAGGAAGCGCGTGAACGTGAACGGCGGGAGGCTGAACTACGCGAAGTAGAGCTTCGGCAGGCACAGCGGCTAGAATCTATTCGTGCTGCCTTTTCCAGTTATCCTTGGAATCTCTGGCCTCCCGAAGCGCATGATGGTACATATCAGATGAAACGTATTGAGCGTGCATTTGATTCTCAGTATATGCGTGTGCTAAGTTATTGCCCGGCGGATTACGCCGCTCGTGTAAAAGGGGAATCCAGTTCCGTTTACAAAGTAACGCCGATGAAATGCGAATGTCCTGACTTTGAGAAGCGGTTGTTACCCTGTAAACATATGTATCACCTGGCGTGGAAAATGTATAACGGTTTTGATACGGATACCTATGTTGGAGAAGATTGCCCGTTCCCCTCCGACCAGGAGCGCAGAGGGCAGTGGAACCGGAAAAATGTCGAATCTTCTGTTCCACACAAAAACATTTTGCAATTTCTCCGCACAAATGGCTCCGCCCCTATGCGCGATATTAAGAGGTCTTTTTCTGCGTTAGATGGTTCCGATGTCTCCCGGGCAGTTACTAAACTGTACGAGGTAGGTTCCATAACGAGGAAAAAAGGCACAGGTGGTGCGTACATCTATTCAATCTCTCAGAAATCGCATTTGCAACCAGACCTTTTTGAGATTACTCTCCCAACATTCCCTCCACACCCTTTTATTCCAAGTCAATATCGCGGATATACCAATATTGGAACATTTGAAGTGCATGGTGCCAACGTTTTAACCGGAAAACAGAAGAAGGTCATTGTGCATTCACTTGATGGCTCAGATGCAATGCGCTATGCCCGCTTATACCATAATCTGACAGAACCTCTTTCTGCCATTGAAGTAAGGAGTCCGAAAGCCTCTGATCGACAATGCCACTATATTCTTGACCTTATGATTTCGTCTAAAGTTGGGTATGACAAAGATGCGCTCACCACTATTGATGCTGCTGCGTTGATTGAAAAGGGTCAGCGGTGTCAAAACGAAGAAGGACACCTTTTCGATGATTTTGACAGGTACGAAGAAAGAAAAGCACAGCATCAAGACCATTTGGACGAATACCTATCAGAAAAAGAGTGGAATGAAACATGCCTTGCGCGTGTATACGCATCAATGTATTTTGACCAGCAAGATTATGAGGCCGCTATAGCAAATCGTTATCATCGTACATATTGAGGAAAGCAAAAACCTCCCCAGTGTTGCAGCACCGTGGAGGACGGCAAGAAAGGAGTAAAGTTTATGATTGTTACGACCTGTGAGGCCATTCCCGGTAAGGAGTTGGAATATATTGGCCTGGTGTCCAGTGCTACCGACAGAACACCTACGAATATCAGTAAAAAGAAGCGTATCGAGCAGTGCCAGGAGGCTATGAAGGAGCTGACGGAGGACATCACTTATTCTGCAACCGCGGTCGGCGCTGACGCTGTGGTTGGCGTTCGCCCGCTCCATGTCCAAGGTATGAATATAACGATTATCGGTACCGCAGTAAAGTTCAAATAAAAAAGAAACTCTCCCCCAGTATTACCGCACCAGGAGCAACAGCCGGTGGAGGTATCCCAGCCACTAACAGCTAATAGCTAATAGCTAATAGCTAGTCACTAGCCACCACCCCCAGAAAGAAGGTCCCCTATGCCCAAAATTCAATGCCTGGACGCCCATATCGCCGACCTCATCGCCGCCGGCGAGGTGGTGGAGCGCCCCGCCAGCGTAGTGAAGGAGCTGACGGAAAACGCCATCGACGCAGGCACCGCCAACGTGACGGTGGAGGTGCAGCGGGGCGGCATGAGCTATATCCGGGTGACGGACGACGGCTGCGGCATCGCCGCTGCCGAGGCAGAGACTGCCTTCCTCCGCCACGCCACCAGTAAAATTCGCACGGAGTACGACCTGGAGGCCATCGGCACCCTGGGCTTCCGGGGGGAGGCGCTGGCGGCCATCGCCGCCGTCTCCAAGGTGGAACTGATGACAAAAACCGCCGACGAGCCCTTCGGCACCGCCCTGCTGCTGGACGGCGGCGTGGTGCGGGAGCGCAGCGAGGTGGGCTGCCCGGACGGCACCACCATGATCGTTCGGGAGCTGTTCTACAACACCCCCGCCCGCCTGAAATTCATCAAGCGGGACACGGCGGAGGGGGCGGCGGTGACGGCGGTGGTGCAGCACGCCGCCATGAGCCATCCGGAGGTGGCTTTCCGGCTGATACGGGAGGGGAAGCAGGAGCTTGCCACCCCCGGCGACGGCAGCCTGAAAAGCGCGGTCTACGCCGTGCTGGGGCGGGACGTGGCCCTGGGCTTCCTGCCCTGCCGGAGCGAGGGGGGACATCGCCGTGGAGGGCTTCGTCTCCCGGCCGGTGTGCTGCCGGGGCACCAGAGGGTGCCAGCACTTTTTCGTGAACGGCCGGTATGTGAAGAGCCGCACCATGACGGCGGCATTGGAGGAAGCCTACAAGAACCAGAAGATGGTGGGCAAGTTCCCCTGCTGCGTCCTCCACCTGACCACGAAGCTGAGCAGCGTGGACGTGAACGTCCACCCCACCAAGACGGAAGTGAAGTTTTCCAGCGAAAAGGCCCTGTTTGACACCGTTTATTACGCCGTGAAGTCCGCCCTCCAGCGGGAGGAGGGCCATCCCGACGCCCTGCCAGAGCAGCCGGCGGCGAAGCCGAAGCAGACGGACACCGTCACCGGCAGCCAGACCTTCTTCCAGACCATGACGGCGGAGGAATACCGCAGGCTGGGCTTGCGCCAGCCCAAGGCCGCCGACCTGCGGGACAGCGGCAGGCTCTACCAGCCCCAGCCGGAGCCCCGGCGGGAGGAACTGGTATCCTCCCCCGCCCGGGAGACGGTGCCCCTGACGGCCCAGCCCGCGGCGGTGCGGCAGGTGTCCCCGGTGGAGCCGGATCTGACGGTGGTGTACGATGAGTCGGAGGACTTTGACGCGCCTCCCCCGCAGCCGGAGCCTACGGCGGAACGCGTTCTGCCCCAGCGGGAGGCCCCGGCGCGGGCCGTACAGGATATGCCGGAGGAGCCTCCCATAGAAGCGGAAGCGCCCGCCCCGCCGGAGCCCCAGGAGGAATCGCTGCCTCAGCCGGAGCCCCTGACCCCGGACGCCCCCCTGTGGCGCATCGCCGGGGAGGTGCTGAACACCTACATCATCGTGGAGCAGGGGGATACAGTGTACCTCATCGACAAGCACGCCGCCCACGAGCGGATGAACTTTGACCGGCTGAAGGCCCAGGACTACCAGCCCATGAGCCAGCTGCTGCTGACCCCCCTGGTGTACAAGCCGGAGCCGGACGAGTACGCCGCCCTGGCGGAGCATCTCCCCCTGCTGGCCCGGTTCGGCTTTGAGGTGGAGGAGTTCGGCGGCGGCACCCTGCTGGTGCGGCAGGTGCCGGACTACCTGGCGGAGGAGGACATCCTCCCCACCCTGGGAGAACTGGCGGGGCGGCTGCTGACCACCGGCACGGCAGACCCCTCCGCCGCCCGGGACGAACTGCTCCACACCATGGCCTGTAAGAGCGCCATCAAGGGCGGCTGGGTCAGCGGCGAGCGGGAGTTAGAGGTGGTGGCCGAAGCGGTGATGTCCGGGCGGGTGCGGTATTGCCCCCACGGTCGGCCGGTGGCCATTACCATGACGAAGAAGCAGATAGAGAAGCAGTTTAAGAGGATTACCTGATGGGAGCTATTAGCTGTTAGCTATTAGCAAACCCCTCCGCCTCCTTCGGAGGCACCTCCCCTTTCAGGGCAATGTCATCAA
>JAJQFX010000101.1:0-4658 GCA_021200895.1 Clostridiales bacterium
AAGGGCGTCATCGTCCTGGGGGCCACCAACCGCCCGGAGGTGCTGGACAAGGCGCTGCTGCGCCCCGGCCGGTTTGACCGCCGCATCACTGTAGACCGGCCCAACCTGGCGGGCCGTCTGGCCACCCTCCAGGTTCACACCCGGAAAATCAAGCTGGCGGAGGACGTAGATTTGAACAAAATCGCCCAGGCTACCGCAGGCTCCGTGGGCGCAGACCTGGCCAACCTGGTGAACGAGGCCGCCCTGCGGGCCGTCCGCATGGGCCGCCAGGCGGTAAACCAGAACGACCTGCTGGTTTCCTTTGAACTGGTCATCGCCGGTGCGGAGAAGAAGGGCACCGTCCTGACGGAGAAGGAGAAAAAGCTCATCGCCTACCATGAGGTGGGCCACGCCCTGGTAGCCGCCAAGCAGAAGAACACCACCCCCGTCTCCAAAATCACCATCGTCCCCCACACCCAGGGCGCTCTGGGCTACACCATGCAAACCCCGGAGGAGGAGAAGTTCCTGGAGGACAAGGAGGAGCTGCTGGCCGACCTGCGCACCTTCCTGGGCGGCCGGGCCGCCGAATGGCTGGTGTTCGGCACCATGACCACCGGCGCCGCCAACGACATCGAGCGGGCCACCGACATGGCCCGGAAGATGGTCACCATGTACGGCATGAGCGACAAGTTTGGCGTCATGGGTCTCGCCACCGTCCGCAGCCAGTACCTGGACGGCAGCTATGGTATGGACTGCGCCCAGGACACCGCCGCCGTGGCCGATGAGGAGATCTGCATCCTGATGAACAACGCTTATCAGGAGGTCATCGAAATCCTGAAGGAAAACCGGGATATGCTGGACAAAATCGCCGCCTACCTGCTGAAGAAGGAGACCATCACCGGCGCGGAGATGACCGCCATCCTGGAAGGGCGCGACCCGGAGCAGGCGGAGCCGGCCTCCGCCGAGCGGCGGGCCCAGGCACGCATCACCTCCACCGGCGTGGAGCCGGCGGCCCGGGTGGTGCATATGCTGGATGAGAAACCGGAGCAGCAGCTGCCGGAAGGGGACAGCGCCCCGGTGGCGGAGGACAGCCAGGGGGATGCCCCGGAGGGCGATTCGGAGGAGTAAGTGCTTCCGCTGGCAAGCACCGGTTCCCTAGCCCTTCTGGCCAGGCCGTTACCTTCGGTTTTCATTGCCCCAGTCGCACAGCTTGTCCAGCACCCGCACCAGGGAGCGTCCCCGTTCTGACAGGGAGTATTCCACCTTTGGCGGAATCTGGGGATAGACATGGCGGACGATTAAATTATCCGCTTCCAGTTCTTTCAGGTTCTGGCTCAGAGTTTTGTCTGCCACTTTGATGTAGCGCTGCATTTCGTTAAAGCGCACCGGCTCGTACTCCATCAGGCAGTAAAGGATGATGGGCTTGTACTTCCCGGAAATCAATGACAGGGTGTAGCAGTACCCTGTCTCCTCAAACTTCGCGCCCTGTATGTCTTTGCCACTCATAACTTACCTCCGGGTTAGTACCTTACAAAAATGTGGGTACTTGTAAAATGACCAATGCAATGGTATCATATTTGCAGCTGAATAGCAATATCGATTTGGAGGTTTCTTTTATGAGAAAGCATATCAAAACCACTGAGGCCATCTTCCCGATGCCCGTGCTGATGGTGGCGACCTACAACGAGGACGGCACCGTTGACGTGATGAACGCCGCCTGGGGCACCATGCTGGAGCGGGACCATGTGATCCTCAACCTGACGGAGACCCACAAGACCGTGAAGAACATCAAGGCCAGAAAAGCCTTTACCGTCAGCATCGCGGACGCGGCCCATATGACGGAGGCAGACTACTTCGGCGTGGTTTCCGGCAACAACACGCCGGACAAATTCGCCAAAAGCGGCCTGACCGCGCAAAAGTCCGCCCTGGTGGATGCCCCTATCATTGCGGAGTTTCCCATTTGCATGGAGTGCGAGTTCATCCAGTATCAGGACGGCGAGTATGGCTGCGGGGTGATTGGCAGGGTCGTCAACACCACGGCGGATGAATCCGTTCTGGATGGAGATAAGGTGGACATTGAGAAGGTCTCCGCCATCGCCTTTGACCCCTATACCCACGGTTACTACAAGGTCACGCAGCGGGTCGGCAACGCCTTCCAAGATGGGCTGGCTTTAAAGTAAAGGAACCGCTTCCTTGCAGCTCTGGGCTTCGGCCCGGAGCTGCTTTTTCATGCAAAATACCCCCTTGACTTTTGCCGCCGTTTTATGCTAGAATCTCAAAGCAACAAAATAGCGCAGGAACGACACAAGTTGTGCTTTGCACGTAAATCTGATCACGGTACCATGTCATATGATTGGATTTCAGGCGGCAAAGGCAGCCTGTGTCTTTTTGCGCCCAAAAAAGGAGAACCGATATGCCAAGAACCCAATTTCAACGAATGATCTTCGCACTCATCACCGTCCTCATCACCGTACACAGCTATGTGTTCTACAGCCTGTACGTCCTCAACGGCGCCACGCTGATGGAGGTGACCGGCGCTGACAGCGTCCTTCACGCCATCAATGCTCAGGGCGGCGTGTATATGTTCGGACGTATGCTGCCGATTTGGGCGGTGATTTTGGTGGAGTTTTGCCTGGCCTATGGGCTGGAGTGCCTCATGGGCAGCCCCTGCTCCTTCAAGCTGGCCTGCAAGAACTTCGACCCCCAGACAACCCATCCGGTGATTTTTGAAAGCGCCGTCATCTGCGCCACGGTAGGGCTGATGTGCCCGGCCATGAGCTTCCTGGCGGCATGGCTGTACTATCCGTATTACAGCGGCTTCCACTTCCTGACCCTGCTGGCCAACTGGGGCAAGCTGGTCTGCTGCAACCTCCCCTTTGCGTTTTTCAGCCAGCTGTTCTTCATCCAGCCCCTTGTCCGCACGATTTTCAAGGCGCTGTTTCGGAAGACCCTCGCCCGGCAAACCCAGGCCGATGCGCCTTCCACAAACAGCGGCACAGCCTCCCCGCAGGCAATGTGAGCCTTATAAGCAACCTCCCGCTCAGGGCGGCTCTGGACTTCGGTTCAGAGCCGCCTTTTGCCGGAGTGAACGCAAAGGCTTGTCACCCCGGGGCGGTTTGTGCTATACTATCCCACAGGAGATGAGCGTTTTATGAACCTGTCCAACAAGACCAAGGCGGTGCTGTGTATCCTGGCCTCCGCCTTCGGCTTTGCCATGATGAATCTGTTTGTCCGCCTGGCGGGGGATTTGCCCAGCATGGAGAAGAGCTTCTTCCGCAACCTGGTGGCTATGGTGGTGGCGGCCTTCCTGCTGCTGCGGGAGGACGGCCACCCCACCCTGAAAACCCTGCTGTGGGGGAAGGGCAACCTGCCCAGCCTGCTGCTGCGCTCCATTGCGGGCACTGCGGGCATCCTGTGCAACTTCTACGCGGTGGACCATCTGCTGCTGGCCAACGCCTCCATGCTGAACAAGATGTCCCCCCTTCTTCGCGCTGCTGTTCTCCTTCCTGCTGCTCCGGGAGAAGCTGACCCCGGTGCAGGTGGGGGTGGTGGCGGTGGCCTTCGGCGGCAGTATGCTCATCGTCAAGCCCACCCTGTCCAACCTGGACTTAGTCCCCTCCCTGCTGGGGCTGCTGGGGGGTATCTGCGCCGGCTTTGCCTATACGATGGTGCGGAAGCTGGGCCTCCGGGGGGAGCGGGGCAGCTATATCGTGTTCTTCTTCTCCACCTTCTCCTGCCTGGTGCTGCTGCCCTGGATGGCGGTGAACTACGTCCCCATGACCGGCTACCAGCTGGCCATGCTGCTACTGGCGGGGGTCTCCGCCACGGTGGGGCAGTTCGGCATTACGGCAGCCTACACCCACGCCCCGGCCAGGGAGGTCTCCGTCTTTGACTACTCTCAGGTGGTGTTCTCCGCCGTGCTGGGGTACTTCGTATTCGGGGACGTGCCCGACGGCTGGAGCTTTCTGGGCTATCTCCTCATCATCGGCGCGGCGGTGGTGATTTTCCTCTACAACAACGGCTATTTGCAGCGCCGGAAGGAGGGCGACGGATGAAGGACTACTTTACTCTATCAGTGCCGGAGGGGCAGCTCAGCACCATGAACGTGCTGGCGCTGGCTCACATCGGGGACGCGGTGTACGAGGTGCTATGCCGGGGCTGGCTGTGCAGCCAACAGTTAGAGGCCATCGGCAACCTCCACAAGGCTACTGTAGCCATGGTGCGGGCGGACGCCCAGGCCGCCGCCATGGGGATACTGTTGCCCCGCCTGACGGCGGAGGAGCTGGCGGTGTTCAAGCGGGGCCGCAACGCCAACGTCCATCAGATACCCAAAAACGCCTCCCGGCGGGATTACACCTACGCCACCGGGCTGGAAGCCCTGTTCGGCTGGCTGTACCTCCAGGGCAGGAAGGAACGCATCAATCAGCTCTTCGCCGCAGTGGTGGGCGAGGAGGCGGAAAAGGAGGCTTGACCCATGCCCTTAGACGCCGCAACGCTGACCGGCGTGGTCAGCGAACTGCGCCCCACAGTGGAGGGGGCGAAAATCGACAAAATCTTTCAGCCGGGACGGGATGAACTGGTGTTGCAGCTTCGGTCGGCGGGGGGGGGGGAATGCAAGATGCACATCAGCCCCACCCCCGCCCATCCCCCCAACCAGCTTCCCCAGGTGAAAAGGGAGA
>JAJQFX010000101.1:4668-10316 GCA_021200895.1 Clostridiales bacterium
CCGCCCCCACCCCCTCCCCGGCCGCCCCCCCCCACCCCCCCTCCCGCGCTCCTGCCCTCACTCTTTGGGCCTCGTTGGCCCGCGCGGCCCGTCCACTGCAAGCTGCTCCTCAGCGCCAACCCCGCCCATCCCCGCATCCAGCTTACCGAGGTGAATCGGGAGAACCCGGCCAATCCCCCCATGTTCTGTATGCTGCTGCGCAAGCACCTTTCCTCCGCCCGCATCCGGGCCATCGTCCAGCCCCCCATGGAGCGGGTGGTGGACTTAGAGCTGGAGGCCCTGGACGAACTGGGCTACCGGGTCACCCGCCACCTGATTTTGGAGGCCATGGGCCGCCGCTCCAACCTGATTCTGACGGAGGAGGACGGGCGAATCATTGACTGCGTCCGCCGGGTGGATATGGAGACCAGCGAGACCCACCCCGTCCTTCCCGGCCTGCTGTACCGTCAGCCCCCCGTCCAGCCGGGGAAGGAAAATCCCCTGCTGCTGAGCCGGGAGGAATTGGAGCAGCGGTTCCTGGCCGCCCCTCCGGAGCAGAAGGTGACGGACTGGCTGCTGGACAGCTTCTTCGGCCTGTCCCCCCTGCTGTGCCGGGAGCTGGTGTGCCAGGGGACGGACAGCATGGACGCCAGGGTGGGGGCCCTGTCCCCCTGTCAGAACGGGGGCTTTCTGGACACCTTCTGGCAGTTCCTGGAGGCCGTCCGTCAGGGCAGGCTGACCCCCTGCGCCCTGTACCAGGGCGGGAAGCCCAAGGACTTCTCCTGCCTGTTCCTGTACCAGTACGGCCTCTCCATGGAGTGCCGGAAGTATGACAGCTTCTCCAAACTGCTGGACGACTTCTACGCCACCCGGGAGCGGCAGGAGCGGGTGCGGGCCAAGGGCCAGACCCTGCTGAAAAGCCTGCAAAATGCCCGGAACCGCACCGCCCGGAAGCTGGAGAATCAGCGGAAGGAACTGGCCGACGCCGAGAACCGGGAGCAGTACCGCATTTCCGGCGATTTAATCACCGCCAACCTGTACCGGATGGAGAAGGGTGCCAGGGCGCTGACCTGCCAGAACTACTATGACCCGGACTGCGCCGACATCACCATCCCCTTAGACCCCCTCCTGACCCCCCAGCAGAACGCCGCCAAGTATTACAAGCGCTACACCAAGGCGAAAACCGCCAGCAAGGTGCTGACGGAGCAAATCGCCAAGGGCGAGGGGGAGCTGGACTATCTGGACTCCGTGCTGGAGGCGGTGCAGCGGGCCGAGGGGGAGCGGGATTTGACCGAGATACGCCAGGAGCTGGAGGACACCGGCTACCTCCGCAGGCCCCAGCAGGGGAAAAAGGCCCCCAAGCGGGTGCGCTCCAAGCCCATGGAGTTCCGCTCCTCCACCGGGTTCCGCATCAGCGTAGGGCGGAACAACACCCAGAACGACGAGCTGACCTGCAAGCAGGCGGGCTTCCGGGACATCTGGCTCCACACCCAGAAGATTCACGGCTCCCACGTCATCATCTGGACGGAGGGGCGGGAGGTGGACGCCCAGACCCTGACCGAGGCCGCCCAGCTGGCCGCTTACTACTCCCAGGCCAGGGAGGGCAGCAACGTGCCGGTGGACTACACCCCCGTCCGCTATGTGAAGAAGCCGGGGGGCGCCCGGCCCGGCATGGTGATTTACACCACCCACAGCACCGCCTACGTCACCCCCGACCCGGCCCTGGCGGAAAAGCTGAAACGGTGAGAGACTGTGCGTTTCCCCTACTTCGCCGCCGCCCCGGTTGTGGGCGGCGGCGGTTCTAAAGCCAGTTTTTAGCACTCTAGATGTCTGTCTGCTAAATTCTTCACAAAAGTAACACAGTTCGTTCATGATTTGTTCATAATCCAGGGGTATACTATAGACAAATCAAAGGAGAACCCCTTGAGGGTTCGGAAAGGATGTTTATTATGTATACTCTGATTCCCAATCGTCACACGAATCATTTTGACAATATGTTTTACGCCACGGAAAACACCGTCCTCCCCTTCCGGACGGACTTGCAGGACACCGGCGACAGCTTCGTCCTGACCGCCGAACTGCCCGGCTTTGAGAAGGAGGACATCCACCTGTCGGTCAACGCAGGTATCCTGACCATCGAGGCCCAGCACAGCACTGACCAGCAGCGGAACCAAAACGGCTGGGTGCTCCAAGAGCGGCACACCGGCTCCTACAGCCGCACCTTCGCCCTGAACGACATTCAGGAGGACGCCATCACCGCCTCCTACAAGGACGGCATCCTGACCCTGACGCTGCCCAAGACAAGACCGGCAGCCCCCCCCAGCGCCGGGAAATCACCATCGGCTAAACCGTCTGTCCCCCTTCCGCCCTCCCTTCGCAGGAGGGCAGGGGGACGACAGCTTGCCCCAGTGTTAGCACTCCACAGAATCTATTGCTAAAAAATTCTCAAGCAAAAATCAAATCATTTGTCAGCGCCCCCTTGCGGGGCCAGAAAGGAAGTATTATAATGTATCGCATGATTACTCGCCGTATGAACGACTTTGACCGCCTTTGGAACGCCTTCGACGCTCCGTTTTACACCGATGAAACCAGCGCCATCCCCTTCCGGGCAGACCTACAGGACACCGGCGACAGCTTCATCCTCACCGCTGAGCTGCCCGGCTTTGACAAGGAGGACATTCACCTCTCCGTGGACGCAGGCGTCCTGACCGTCGAGGCCCAGCACAGCGCCAACCAGCAGCAGAACCAAACCGGCTGGGTGCTCCAGGAGCGGCACACCGGCTCCTACAGCCGCACCTTCACCCTGAACGACATTCAGGAGAACGCCATCACCGCCGCCTACAGGAACGGCATCCTGACCCTGACGCTGCCCAAGGCAAGACCGGCTGCGCCCCAACGCCGGGAAATCAACATCTGCTAAACCGTGAGGACGCGGAGGGGCCGGTTCCCCTCTGCGTCCTTTCCCTTTGCCAAACCTGCTGATGCAGAAGAGAGGTATCATTATGGCTCAGAAAAATTTAACGCAAAAATCCCAGGAGGCCCTGCAATCCGCCCAGCTCTGCGCGGACGAGTACGGCAACTGCCAAATCGAGCAGGCCCACCTGCTTTACGCCCTGCTGGACCAAGAGGGCGGGCTGATTCCCCAGCTGGTGTCCAGCATGGGGCCGGATCCAGACAGCCTGAAAGCCGCCCTCCGGGCCCAAATCGAACAGCTCCCCAAGGTCAGCTACGGCAACCGGGAGCAGGGCAAGGTCTACATCGCCAAGGATGTGGACAAGGCCCTCACCGCCGCCGACCAGTCCGCCACCCAGATGAAGGACGAGTATATCTCCGTGGAGCATCTGTTCCTGGGCCTGCTGGACGCGGCCAACAGCAGCCTGAAAAAGCTGTTCCAGACCTACCGGCTCACCAAGGAGAAGGCGCTGGAGGCTCTGTCCAAAATCCGGGGCAGCCAGCGGGTCACCTCGGAGACGCCGGAGGACACCTATGACGCCCTGAAAAAGTACGGCACTGACCTGGTGGAGCGGGCCAGAGCCAACAAGCTGGACCCGGTCATCGGACGGGACGATGAGATTCGGAACGTCATCCGCATCCTGTCCCGTAAGACGAAGAACAACCCCGTCCTCATCGGCGAGCCGGGCGTGGGCAAGACCGCCGTGGTGGAGGGGCTGGCCCAGCGTATCGTCCGGGGGGACGTGCCCAAGAGCTTGCAGGACAAGACCATCTTCTCCCTGGACATGGGGGCGCTTATCGCCGGCGCCAAGTACCGGGGGGAGTTTGAGGAGCGGCTGAAAGCCGTCCTGAACGAGGTGAAGAAGAGCGACGGCAAGATTTTGCTCTTCATTGACGAACTGCACACCATCGTCGGCGCAGGCAAGACGGAGGGCAGCATGGACGCGGGCAACCTGCTGAAACCCATGCTGGCCCGGGGCGAGCTGCACTGCATCGGCGCGACCACCCTGAACGAGTACCGCCAATATATCGAGAAGGACGCCGCCCTGGAGCGGCGGTTCCAGCCCGTCATGGTGAACGAGCCCAGCGTGGAGGACACCATCGCCATCCTCCGGGGCTTGAAGGAGCGGTACGAGGTCTATCACGGCGTTAAAATCCAGGACAACGCCATCATCGCTGCCGCCACCCTGTCCAACCGGTATATCACTGACCGGTTCCTGCCGGACAAGGCCATCGACCTCATCGATGAGGCCTGCGCCCTGATTCGGACGGAGATGGACAGTATGCCCACGGAACTGGACGTGATTTCCCGCCGCATCACCCAGCACGAAATCGAGGAGGCCGCCCTGAAAAAGGAGGACGACAAGCTCTCCCAGGAGCGGCTGGCCCAGCTCCAGGAGGAGCTGGCCGAAATGCGGGAGGAGTTCAACGCCAAGAAGGCCCAGTGGGAAAACGAAAAGGATGCCATCACCAAGGTGCAGAAGCTCCGGGAGGACATCGAAAAGGCCAAGCAGGATTTGGAGCTTGCCCGCCGGGAGGGCGACTACGGCAAGGCCGGTGAGCTGCAATACGGCAAGCTGCCGGAACTGCAAAAGGCGCTGGACGCCGAGGAAGCGGTGGCCGCCCAGGGCAAACGCCGCAGCCTGCTCCGGGACAGGGTAACGGAGGATGAGATTTGCCGCATCATCGAGCGGTGGACGGGTATCCCCGTGGCCAAGCTCCAGGAGAGCGAGCGGGAGAAGCTGCTCCATTTGGACACTATCCTGCACAAACGGGTCATCGGCCAGGACGAGGCGGTGCAGAGCGTCTGCGAGGCCATCATCCGCTCCCGGGCGGGCATCCAGGACCCCAACCGCCCCATCGGCTCCTTCCTGTTCCTGGGCCCCACCGGCGTGGGCAAAACGGAACTGGCCAAGACCCTGGCGGAGGCTCTGTTCGACAGCGAGAAGAACATGGTGCGTATCGACATGAGCGAGTATATGGAGAAGTACTCCGTCTCCCGGCTCATTGGCGCCCCTCCCGGCTATGTGGGCTATGAGGAGGGCGGCCAGCTCACCGAGGCCGTCCGCCGGAAGCCCTACTCCGTGGTGCTGTTTGACGAGGTGGAGAAGGCCCACCCGGATGTGTTCAACGTGCTGCTCCAGGTGCTGGACGACGGCCGCATCACCGACAGCCAGGGCCGCACCGTGGACTTCAAAAACACCATCATCATCCTGACCTCCAACCTGGGCAGCCAGTACCTGTTGGACGGCATCGACCAGAACGGGGAAATTTCCGACACCGCACGGGCGCAGGTGGAGGAGCTGCTGAAACGCTCCTTCCGCCCGGAGTTCCTGAACCGGCTGGACGAAATCGTGTTCTACAAGCCCCTGACCCGGGACAATATCACCGGCATTGTGGATTTGCAGGTGGACGCCCTGAACCGCCGCCTGGAGGATAAGCAGCTCAGCGTGATTCTGACTCCCGCCGCCAAGGACTTCATTGTGGAGGAGAGCTACGACCCCGCCTTCGGCGCGCGGCCCCTCCGCCGGTACGTCCAGCATACGGTGGAGACCCTCATCAGCCGGAAGATTCTGGAGGACGACGTGGCCCCCGGCACCACCATGACCATCGACGTCATGGGCGGGGCGCTGGGTGTGCGGTAAACGCAGCCTGAAAAAGCCTATCCGCGCGGAAAAGGCGCGGCGGGCATAAGACCGCCGCGCCCTGTTATATCC